>NZ_JBLZFX010000052.1:0-41165 GCF_050753345.1 Alkalinema pantanalense CENA528
GGGTTGGGGCGCTTCTGGCCGGGGGGTGGCCGTTTCTGGGGTTGTGGTTGCCGTGGTTGCTTGGGGGGCCGTGGCAGATTGGGCTGTCGTGGTTGTTTGGGTGGCCGTGGCTGTGGCAGATTGGGCGGGGGTTTCCCTGGAGTTCTTTGAGGCGTAGGGGGTGGGGTTCCCGGACGCTTGAAGGGGACGATCCGGGGTTTGGGCTTAGTCGGGATGCCTGGGGTCGGGGATTTAAAAGGGCTAGGCAGTAACCCCTTCAATGGAATTCTCGGAAGAAAAGGGCTGAGCAGCTTATTAGCGAGGGGGCTGAGTAAGGCTGGTAGTACGCGCTCTAGCCATTCCCTATTAGTCAGCCGCCCAGACGGGGTATAGGGATTGCCGCAGACGGGTAAGAATCCCTCATCAGGCCCATTCCCAATTTCCATCGGGGTGGGTTTCCCATCCAGAATTAAATTGACTTCGTAATAGTCAACTCTGTAATTTATTCCATCATCGCCACTAGAGAAGAGGTTTATATCCAGGATTGAGCCATAGCCAAAATCGATCCTGACGACTAGCTGCCTAGTGTCTGCGGTTTCCTTTTTTTGATAGAGCCCGATCGGGGTGCCGTACCCGATATATCGAAAGAACTTTGGGTTTGCAGTCTCAGCCGGGACTCTATAGGGTATCCATTGAGATGTGGGATTGTTATCTTTGCCAGAAAAGTTCCCAGCGTATTGGATCTCGAATTGAGTGAGGGGGGGGATGTAGGGGCATTCGGCGGGGAATTCACAGATCTGCGCCCAGTCTCGAACCAGCCCAGAGCCGATGTTATCCAGAATTTCTGGATTTAGGGCGCACAAACTTTCAGCGTAACCGGAATCCCCGTTACTGTACGTGAGCCACTGCCCTTCAAAGCCTCGCTTAGGTACCCCCCCAGTCATGGCTTATACGTCCATGTATGAGACGCTCTGATCGGGTAGTACAACGGGCTTGTACTGAATGATTGTGTAAACGCTTCGGGCTACGTACTCTTGAGTACCGGACACATCCTCAAGCGCATCACGGCCAGCCAACGTAATTGTTATCGGTTGAATTGCTCGATCGTCGGCTCTACGGGATTCTGTCAGATAGGCCGAGCCGAATCGAACAATGCAGAAAAACAGGGCTTGGGGGTTGTTCGTCGCAGACGGAGTTAAACCGAAGGATACAAAATTAGCCTTTGGAATGGTGATTGATGTTGCATCCTGGGTTGTTCCAGGCCCAAATACTTGCTCTAGGGAGGCTGACATACTTTCTAGGGGTGCTAAATTACACTAGGGCACTCCTAGGAACGAACACCCCTATTGTGCCCTATTCCCCTTATGGTGTCTGCGTTACGGGTGATTTTGTGGCTTGCTGTGGAATAGGTAATGGCTGAACCTTGGTATCATCAGCCCAAAATTCCTCACTTTGGCTGTTGGGTGGGTTGCCTTCTACGATGTAATAGCTCCAACCATACGAACTTTTTGCCAGCCCGATAATGAAGCCGATTCTGATTCCTAACGGCATGGCTTTACTCATTAGATTGTGTTCCAAACCCTCGCCTACTCGGTGAGGGCTTTTTTATGGTTCCCGGATTCAGCCAGCCCATAAATCTCGCAGGATGAAGTAAGTGAGCAGCAAGGATAGAGCCACCAAAATACACATAGAAATTTCCAAAATTTTGCCTTTCAATGATGGCCTAGTGCCTGCCCAGTAAGCAGAATTCCCACGAAAAATCGCCCTTTTGAGGGGGCGACTTGCCTGAAATGTGTTCGAGGACATTAGGGTTTCAAGCATCACCGAAAAGTGATGTAGTCCAATTTTAGGCCAAGGGTAATTTCATCTGCCCCAATCTCTCAGCTTTGAGCCGTTTTTTGGTGCGCATGGCCTTGGCATCCATGCGGCAATGGCACGGGGCACATAACGCCCTCAGATTCTCAGGGCGGCAATCCTGGGGGATGTGGTTCAAGTGCGCCACCGTGAGCGTGAACCGCCCAAGCTTGAGAACGTCGGTCGGTCCCTGTTCCGGATCGTCGATCGTCACGGCTAAATCGTCTTCCCACTGGGGGAAGTGCTCAGTAATGCGATCGCACAGTTCCATGTCACTCTCCCCAGGGCGGCGGCACGGGCGGCCACAGTCTTGGCACGCCCAATCACAAGCATCTTTGATTGATCGGGCGATCGTGTCCCAGTCCCGTGGATAAAGGGTTCTGTCCATTGGCATAGGTCATTTTCTCCACTTTTTTCGACTTGAAAACGGCTGAAAGCCTTACAGGAAAAGCGATTCGACGAAATTAGTATTACACCCCCCCCTAAAAACCACTTTTGGGCGATTTTTCGTGTGTCAGTGTGCTGAAACGGCTGAAAGCCTTGCAGGGAAAGCGATTCCAGCGGCACAGTGAGAAAAAAATCACTGTGCTTTAGTGTGTCACTGTGCTGGAAAATTGGGCTGCATACTGACACAGTGGCACAGTGAAAAAAAGGCAGTGTGCTTTCACTGTGCCGCGCTGAAATCTTTGTGTAGAGCAGCTTTCAAGCGTTTCAGCACAGTGACACAGTGATTTTGGGGGTAAAACTATTTTTCGGGGTGCCATATCCTGATTCGCTTGCCTTGATAAAGTACTGGATTCTGCACCTGGAGCCAGTTTAGGCGGGTTAGGATGTCCCTTACCCGTAGCTGTTCTTTCTTGTTTTGCTGGTGTAATTCGATACCTAGAACGGTGGTAAGGATTTCCTGCACACTACAGCGCTCTCTACCCTCCAACCAATCGGCGATCTCGTCTTCCCAGACATCGGTAGACTCATAGGTTCTCCGGTGTTCGGTCATGGCCTGTTCTTCCTCTGGGGTCAGCCACCACTGAACCCCTGATTTATAGAGGGTTACCGCCGCCGCCCAAACGCGATCTCGTTCTGCCTCCAGTGCCTTCCAGTCGATCGCCTTGGCCACTGGGACAACCCAGAAACGTCGGTTCCCGGTTGTATCGGATAGGAACTCGGTCTGGTTGGTGGTGCCACAGAAGACTGACGATCGGGGCATGAACTCAACGGAACGGCCATAGGGGGGGCGGATTCTATCGATTTTGGTGGTCATGAATGCCTTAACCGCGCTCATATCCTTCCGCTTGAAGATGGTTTCTAGTTCTGCCCATTCCAAAATCCAAGCGCTATGCACTTTCAGCCGTTCATCCTTGTCTGAGGCGTTCCCGAACGAATCGTCAAACCACTCTGGGGAGGCCAGAACCCGAAAGAAGCTAGACTTCCCCGCCCCTTGCTTACCCTGGAGAATCAGGGCGGTGTCTACCTGGCATCCTGGCTCAAATGCACGGGCAACGGCGGCAATGAGGAACTTGACGACACAGGTTTGATGAATGGGGTCGCGGGTTCCCAAGGCACGATCGGCAAATCCTTTCAGGTGGTCTGAGGTGTGGCCATACCGCCTATAGCAGTCGTGGAGGTACTCTTGGACGGGGTGAAACTGGTTTTCCCGTGCGATTTTCATCACACAATCACCGATATCATCTCTCCCCCCCTTGAGCTTCATTTTGTGGGTAACGATTAGCTCGATCTTTGAAGTTGCGGGGTCAAAGTAATCCCCATCTAGCTCTACCTGCTTAAAGAGTTGGTTGTATCGGAATCTATCCCCAAACTGGCTAACGATTTTCTTGTAGTCCCTCATCATGTGGGGAGACATCTCATCATCGTCGTAGCCTGTAGCGGCCTTCAGGGCATTGAGTTTCTCCTTTAGAAGCTGGCTTGCTGTAAACCCGTTGTAGCCGTGCTCTTTGCACCATGCGGCTAGAGAGACTTGGGCGGCGGCGGGGGTTGTTGCCTCAGATTCAACGGCATAGATGAGTTCTGTTACTTTGCCGTCAATCTTAATCTCTGCTTCGATAGCGTCTTTGTCCTTCTGGGTCTTAGTTTTGAAGGCGTTGGTCTTGCGGCGCGGGGCGGCTCCGTTTGCGCCGCTGCTGTTCCTCGGGGGGAGGGGAGCTATCACATCCATGATGGATTTCCAGCTACAGCCGCCCGTCCAACACTTTGCCGCCCCGGCGTCTTTTCCCTTGGTGGCTATGCCCAGATCGTTGCCGCCGCAAACGGGACAGAAGTATTTGCCGCCCTTGCTAGGCTCTAACTTATCGAGGTGATCCAAGATTGAGCCTGCATCCTCCGGTGGATGGCTGTTATTTGAGTTTCGTGGCATGGTTTCTACATAGCTAAAGTTTTCCAAGAAAAGCGCCTAGAGCAGGTTGCAGCGCTCTAGGCGTGGGATACACACACTGATGATGGGAACTTGGCTAGAGCGTGGCGATCGTGGTTTTGGGGCACCGGAGCCTACCAGCAACGGCCAAAACCGCCGTGAGGATTTCTTCATCGCTGGCATTTTCTAGGGCTGCACAAACCAGATCGCCGTTTGTCCCTAATCGCTCGACTGAGTGACGGCTATCAATCTCTATGGAGCAACAGCACAGGACTTCTAAAAGCTGGGATTGTTGGGCATTCTCTAGATGAGGCCCGTATAATTGGGCCAAGAAATCAGCAAGGGCCATTATTTACATCTCCTAATTACTTAGCTGGCGATCGCTTTTTAGTTGGGTAGAACCAATCGCGATCGGGACTTCCCAGGTAGGTAGATTCGGCAATCGGCTCGAATCCCAGACTCCTCAAGTGTTCAAGGGAATAGACAATTTTGTTTGATTCGATAAATCCCCCGTTCGGGTGCACCGGCATCCAATCGACATATCCGGTCTTTTGATTCTTGAAAAGCTGATGGGTACGAGTAGAGCGAAATCTGGCCTTGTGTTTGGTCGATCGCTCGGTCATGTCGTGGGCAACATCGGTATAGTCGTCTACCGGGAATAGTTCAGTTTGCATACGCTTTTTAGAGGGAAATGGCGATCGCTCTACTCCGGGCGATCGCTTTTTAATTGCTCAAGGATGGCTTGAGGCACAAGGACGCTGCGATAATTCGGGATCTCGATTTTTGCTTGGGGGGCAAGGTCTAGCTTTTCCATCATTAAATCCAGCCGCTGCAGATTCTCCTGAAGGATGATGTAAGCCGCTTGCTGATTGGCGATGAGCTGCTTAATCTCAAATTCAATTTGCTCCAGGCGGTTGTCTAGACGCTGCATCTGCTCATCTGTGCTGAGCATGTTCATGGGCAGTTTCATGGGCATATCTCCTAGAAATGGCGATCGCTCTACTCCGGGCGATCGCTTTTTAATTGGTCGATCGCTGTCTGGACGACAGTTAGCAGGCCATCCAGGGATAAGTCATCAAGGAGTTTTCCTAAAGTAAGGAGTTCTCCTAAAGACTTGCTGGGCGGTATCTGCACTAGTCCCCGCCTGAATTGGTAGCGTCCTAGGGCTGAGAGGATTAGTCGAATCAAGTCTGATGAGGGTAGATGTTCCAGGCTTGCCCCAAAGCTTTGTTCCAAGGATTGCAGCGCTTCTTCATCCTTGCGATTGCTGCTGTAGTAGGTAAGGCTCTTCATATGTCTCCTAGGGAAAAGACGATCGACACTGCCCAGACATATAGGGACAGATTAGACAGCGCCGATCGACGGTGGTTGAGTAAGCCAGTGAAATCCACCTACATCTGTGTAAGTGACTGGCTTGGTGATTCCCAGCGAGGGGGAACGCCCATCAGCACCACACATGAGCAGACCGGAGTTACCCCAGCACTAGAGAATAGAAACAGCCTTCCAGTGCTAGTCGTGGCAGGCCAGAGCACTAGGAAGGGTGTTCACTCCAGATGAGTTGTAATCTATTACTACTCATCTGTTACTAGTAACAGATTACAGTATAATGGAGGAAGTCAACGATCAAAAGTTGAGTCCTATGGGCTTGCGTAAACGTGTTGGATTAACTCAGCAAGAGTTCGCTCAACGATTGGGAAAATCTGTTTCCACTGTCACTAAGTGGGAAGCAGGCCAAATCCCTCGCTGGACTCCTGAAGAATTCAGGAAAGTTCGAGAGGTTTTGGGTTGCAGTTATGAGGAACTTATCGAAGCTTTTTCGGCTGCAACAAAAACGCCTGAGCATTAACCCAGGCGTTGAAGCGATTTTTATCTAGTTGTGGTGGGCAGAGCGCTGACACTCTCCCACCATGACCTCCAACACTCAGTCAAAACTATTGGAGGCATTTCTATTATGAATTCAATTCTTCGGGGGAACTAAATGAAACTCATTCGTTCCCCCCAGAAGTTCAAATTGCCCGACCCCGCAAGGATGCCACGGATCGACATCTTTGCGGAGGAACCCCAGCAAATCAGCATGATGGGCCAATTCCCCATCACCCGCATCGGCTATCAGAACTACGTCACCGTTCCAGAGCAATACCTCAAAGACCTAAAAAGCTCCGTCTACACGGGGTATCTTTGCGCGTTCGGGTTTGCATTCCTGTCGATCGTCGCCTGTCTAGCGGCCTTCTCCAAACCCGCACCCCAGGTCATCACCAACGAAAAGCCGGTGATTATCGAACGGGAAAAAATCGTTCCCACCAACTGCATCATCTTTTGCAAATAGAGGTTCAACAATGTCTGTACTTGGAAAACAAATGTCTCAGCGTGGCATGACTCCCAACGATGTGATGAACACTAAAGGAATCACACCTTGGAACCCTGGAGATAATAGCGAAATCCGCACCAATCAAGTCGAACAGCGTCATCGCAACTTCTCCAAACAGGAAGTAGATGGCCTCCGAGTCCAAGCCGCCCAACGCACCGCCCAAGCCAAGCTCAACCGCAAAGCCTACCAATCCCTAAGCAAAATCGAAAACGCCGATCGTTCCGATCACACTGCATTCCGTGGCTACCAAACCACCGTCGCCAAAGTCACCGCAGGCAAAAAAGGCGCAGACGTGGCCAAAGCTACCGTCTTGCATGGCCTAACCCCTGCCTACGCCAAAATGGGCTACACCCTCGGAGCCGCCGCCAACGAAGCACAGGTACGGGTTCAAGAGTTGCAAGCCACGTACCACCAAGTCAACCAACGCTGGGGTTAATGGAGGCAACTAAATCATGATACGAATGGCTAGACTTGGCACCTATGCGGGGTTGGGTCTAGCCATTAGCTCTTTCTTAGGGTTAATGGCTAGAGCAATTCCCGCCCTCGGACTGGGAGCCGTCATCGTGCTCACGCTCCTGGTCATCACCATCTGTTTTGCCCTCATTGCCGGGAACGTGGTCGATCATCACGTCGGATGGGAAGCAGATACCACACTCGCCACCGCGATCGGCGGCCTAGTCGTCTTCATCACAGGAGTCTTAATCGGATGGTTAATTCTGGCCTAAGCAACCTAACCCACGGGCAACGCTGGGCGATCGCGTTTGTCTCCGGTTGGCTCACCTGGATTCTAGGTTTGTCGATCGCCCGTATCCTTCCCCCCTTGCTCCAGTTCCTATTCCTCTCCGTGCCCATCTGTTGCTTTGGCATTGCCGCCTATGAATTGCCCCGCTGGCGCAAACAAGGCCGTCGCTACGATTTAGCGGAAAGCCTCAAGGAACGCGAATTCGACCATGGTTTACTCAATCAGCACCAACTCACCATGGCCACACTGGATTTAGATTTCCAGGGTCAACACCAGGCGCTCATGGAAATCATGGGCATTCCCGCACCGCAATCCCTCCCAGAATCCAGCCTAGAAAAGCGCGTCTCCGAAGTGGCAGGGGAAATCGGTCTGGCCTTGCTCTATTACATCCAAGGCCGTGGGGCCAACCTGGCAGACTCCCAGGGCTGGGTAAAAGTTGAGAGTCTCCGTTCCAACTGGGGAAAACACTACGCCATGAAAACCGACGAAATCCGAAACATCCTAGCCAGCCTCGGAGCGATCGGCATTGGCGAGTTCAAAGACGCGGCAAAAAAAGAGTGGCGGTGTTCCGGCCTATAGGCATCGGCCTTACGCCGCCGCTACGCCGGAACTACGCCGATAGTAACGCCGGAACTACGCCGGAACTACGCCGATAGTAACGCCGTACCAATTTCCCCTTCCTGTTAACGGCGATCGCACCATGCCGATCGCCTACTTCCTAATGCCGAAATGCCAAAACGATTGCTAATCCCCCAGATGACCCGCGTATGGGCGGCCTACACCGAATTCAAAAAGACCTTCCTACACCCCAATACCATCAACCAAGAATACAAGCGCTGGGGTAAAGTCATAGAACGCCTGCCCCCCTACCTAGAAACGCCCTCCGAGGTCATAGACTGGCTTCTCAAAAAATACTCAGCAGAAACCGTTAGGCGATTTGTTCAAGACCAGAACGCGGCCTATCGTTGGGCGCAGAAGCAAGGAACCGTCCCCAGCAACCCCTGGGAAACCTTAGTCGGAACCATCCGCAAAACCGCCTACAACCGCCGTGAGGCATTTAGCGCAGTCGATAGAGACATCATTATCCAAGCCTTTCAAGACCGCGACCCGTTCTATGCGGCCTTCGTTCGCTTCCTATTCAAAACCGGGTGCAGGCAAGAAGAAGCGCGCGCCCTGCAATGGGAACACGTAGGCCGCGATCGTATCTGGTTCAAGGTGGCGATCGCTAGCGGCTCCAAACAAGTTGCCCCCCTCAAAACCTGGGAAGAACGCACATTCCCCCTAACCGAACCCGTTGAATCCATCCTGAAATTTCAACGCGGCCTCAATCCTCAGTGGGTGTTCCCCAGTCCCCTGGGTAGTCATATCGACGGGTCAAACTTCCTGCATCGTCACTGGGAGGGCATCGTCAAACCCCTCGCCCAATCCCGCCAAATCGACCGTTACTTGCCGCCATCCCATACCCGGCACACCTTCATCACCCTCGCAATTCAAGCAGGGATGACCGTTACCGACGTAGCCAAACTAGTAGGCAACAGTCCAGAGACAATCTGGAAGCACTACGCCCAAGCGGCCAAAATTATCGAAATTCCAGAATTTTAGACCCTCCCTAGAGAGTTCTCTAGGGAGGGTCTAAACGTCACTAAAAAATAGAACTATGTCTACTTAATGGCTCAGGCGGGATTTGAACCTGCGGCCTTGGGCTTATGAGTCCCCTGCTCTAACCACTGAGCTACTGAGCCTTACCTAAATAAATTTAACATAGGTTGTTGAAAGATTGCTAGAGGGTTTGGAAAAAAGATGGAAGAAATTTGAGAAGCTCCACCGGGCAACCTATAGAGTTGTTTCCAGAGAAAGTTGTGGCTTCACCCAGGTTCAGCACAGAAAGACAAATTGCAATTCAGCTAGACAGGAGACTGCCTTAATTCTTAGATGGCTGCGTTTTGAGCAAATCGGTCAGTACATCGATGCTTTGGCGAACCGATCGGGCAGAAGACAACAGTTGCTCATGCTCATGGGCCGTCAGCTTAAGTTCAACTACTTGATCCACACCTCGACACCCCAATCGACAGGGAACCCCCAAGAAAATATCTTTTAATCCATATTCTCCGTTGAGATAAACTGCTGCGGGTAATAGGCGCGCTTGGTTATACAGCACGGCTTCCACCATCAGCGCCGCCGAAGAAGCAGGGGCATAAAAGGCACTGCCCGTTTGCATTAGCTGAACAATTTCTGCGCCGCCATTGCGGGTGCGATCGATGAGTCGAGCGATCGCGTCTTCGTCCATTAACTCCGTGATGGGAATGCCACTGACGGTTGTATATCGGGGCAGCGGTACCATTAAGTCCCCATGCCCACCCAAAACAGTGGCATGGATTTCGGCTACCGAAACCCCTAATTCCATAGCAACGAAAGTTTGGAATCGGGACGCATCTAAAACCCCGGCCATTCCCATGACCCGATCGGGCGGCAAATCACTCTCCTGCCATGCTAGATAGGTCATCACATCAAGGGGATTCGTAACCATGATGATGACTGCATTGGGGGAATGGGCGATCGCGTTTTGCACCACTTTTTGCACAATTTGCGCATTGGTGAGCAGCAGGTCATCCCGGCTCATGCCAGGTTTGCGAGCTACGCCTGCTGTCACAACAACGATGTCTGATCCAGTCGTATCAGCATAATCGTTAGTTCCGGTAATCCGGCGGTTGTGCCGCTCCACACCCCGCGCTTCCATTAAATCTAGCGCTAACCCTTGGGGCCGACCAGGCACAACATCTAATAAAACAACATCCGCAAGGTTTTTTTCCGCCAGACGCTGGGCCAGGGCACTGCCAACATTGCCAGCCCCAATGACTGAAACGCGAAACTGCGGGCAACCTATCACTCGACTAGATAGCATAAAAATCCTCCTTCCAAGCTCCTTCTGAGAAGAGCAACGGAAGGAAGCTTTACCCGCAGTCTAGCAAGTTCTAACCAGAGAAGGCTTCTAGTTGATCAATCCTTAACCAAATATTCGGAGTTGGCACGATGCCAAACTTGATAAATGCATAATCGCCACGAATATCTAACACTTCCCCAGGGGTTTCAAATAAATAGGGTGGAAAGCGGCGATCGCTAGCCTGAGCTTCTACACTATTTTCTAGCTTTTCGCGAATGGCCTTGACCATGGCCCCTTTTTTGATTGTCATCATTCCACCTCTTGAGCAACTTTGAGGATAATTTGCACAATTGCTAATTTGATAGCTGGCTAATTTGATCGTTAACCAATTCGACCGTTAACCAGTTAGACAGTTATTGAATCACTAACAGTTATTTAACCACTGACAGTTATTTAATTACTGATAGGTCATCAATCACGGATGGTCAGTTAATTAACAATTAGACCTGTAGTCAATGGTTTCTTATTAGCAGCGGGCTAATAAGAAAGGGTGAAGCATCAGCTCCACCCATCTATTTAAGCAAAATTCACAGGTCTCTTAACACAGGGAACATTGATCAATTTATCTATACAATGTGTCCCTATCGCTCAATCTATCGGTTTAAACCTAGTCTAAATAGCCTAGAAATTACACAATAGATTCACCAGGATTTTGACCAGTGGTTTTACCCCGCTCTGGTCAAAATCCTGGGTGCAACTCTGGTTGAAACGATCGCTTCTAACCTATGACCCCGTCGTTTGGGCTGCAAGCAGTTGCTTCAGCTTCTCTAGGTCGCTAGCCCAACGCGGATCGGGCTGGAATCCTTCAGAATCTGATGTACTCGCGACTCGACGATTGTTGCCGCCCTTGTTGTTGCCACCCTTGTTGCGGCGGTTATTGGAGGCCGGAGCTGCAGGAGCCGATCCTTCTGCGGCATCATCGCCCTTGGAGCGAGGCAGAGCCTTTTCAATCTTGATGGCGTTGTCCTTCACTGAGACTCCATTGAACTTCTCAATGAATTGATCAGCTTCTTCATCGGTTTTGACGGTAACAAAACCAAAACCCCGGCACTTCCCAGTTTTGCGATCGGTGATCAATTTCGCGGAAACTCCCGCTTCAGCAAACACCGCTTCTAGATCTTGACGAGTTACATCCTCAGGCAGATTGCCAACATACAGACGAACAGACATTGGAAAAGACCTCCAGACTCAGAATTTTGAAAGGAAAAACTGTTTCATAACTGTGGGCGTTTCAGGCGAGGACTCTAGAAGGCGGGTTGGATTGTTACCCTCAGCGAAACAACATCCGGCTTTGTACCATTCCTCAACTGGCTTGCAAACGACCTAAACCCCATCCACCATCATGACATCTTTTCTCTATCCACCTTACCAAGACCTCTTCTTTTTTCAGACTGAACCTGCAAATTTTTTGGATGCTCTTTTCCCATGCCTGATCAAGAAGAGAGAACAAGACCCGAAAGTCTTGTCTTGGTGTGCATTGACACCTCGATACAATGCCGCTCGATACAATGCCAGCAACAACGGCGAGAGACGACCTCACTTTAACTGAAAAATCAACCATTCAATAAAGTAGCATGCTGGTTTCTTCAGAGCTAGGTGATTTCACAGATTTCTCCTAAATCTGCTAACTGACTAGCCAATCTGTTTAATGAACAGATCTATGAGTATGAGGGATGGCGATCGCCATCGCAGTAAAAAGCCAGCCATATCATGGCTGGCGAAGCTTGCTGTGTTGGGAGGAGAAATATCTGATACCGAGACCATTCAAGAAAACCCGATCGCGCTGGGCCAATCCCACTGGGCAGATCCCAAAAACGATGGAGGCTTAACCTGTATGTAGAACGTTCAGTCTCCTTGTTAAGAAATGTAACATGTTATTCGGCAAAGCTGCAACTGTTTGTTACAAATCTGCGGGAGGATTGATCCCGAGGCCAACGACTTGGAGATTGCCAGCAAGTTACAGCAAGAAGTATAGACCTGCAACAATTGCGAGTATGGCAATGATCGTAGACCAAACGGGATGGCCACCATAATTGCGTCCGATCGGACTACGCAAGAGTTCCATATCCAGCCAAGGGGTTGCCCCCCGCCGTAGCCAGCCAACTACGGTGACAGATTGACCAATTTGATCGCTGGGTCGATGCTGATATCGTAGCCAATTACCGATCGGCCCTAATTGGGACATGTAGTGCAATCGCAAGATGCCTAGAGCAGTCTGTAACCACAAATCCTGTCCTAGCCAATTGCTGATCCCTCGGCGACCTAGCAATTGACCTTCCAGTTTGATTCGATAGGGCTGTAGGGGATCCAGCGAGGGGTTTTGCAGAAATTCAGCCAATTCGCTCAAGTTTTCATCCTCTCTTTGCCCCTGTTGGCTGGGTTGTCCACTGCGGAGGAGAGAAAGGGGAATTTCAGGAAAGAACTGGTTAAATCGCCAAATGGTGCCCAGCCCAAACCCGAGTAAGGGCAATCCCATAAATAATCCATAGTCACTACCCAGCCAAGTCAGACGATACTGGCCCGTTTGGAAGGCTAACCACCCCAGAACCCAAGCCAGCCCAGCTAATAGGTAGCCTCCTAACCCACACCAGAAGGGAGCCGCTACCCTAAAAAGACTGGCTGGACGGTGCCCAGAGGTGCGGGTCTGAGGGGTGACCGTTGATCGGGACTGCAATAGATTTGGAAGGGTAAACTCCGGTTGCAGGTTCCAGGTTTGGGCATAGGTCATTAGGGTGCTCAGGCGATCGGCCAGCAAAGTGCTGGGTTGATTGAGGCTGAGCCAACTGCGCAAAGGATGACTAGTTTCCCAGGCAAACAACTGGGTAGGAGAGAAATGCTGTAAAGCGCTCCCTAGGGAAAGGGTCGATCGATAACTCAAGGGTTGCAATAGTTCAAACCCTTCGAGTATGGGATCCACGGCCCCCTGTTGGCTGACAGCTTCTGCTGTACCCATTGCCAATTTGACCAAGGCTCGGGCCAAACCGTTGGGATTCCCCGTCAGGTTGCAAGCAATGCGATCGCTGTAGGCGATGCGATCGCGGCTCAACTTCAATCCTGCCCAGCGGAAGACCCAAAATAGGCTATACGCCAAGGCAGAGATTATCCCTAAAGCATAGGCAGGAATGCGTGTTAACCCACCCAGCCAAGCCTTTTGGCCCGTCACTTTGTCTGCCTGCCGCAACAACCTGTCTCCCAGGTTTGCAGCTTGCCAATACATTAGGTGGGGGATCTGGATCACCGTTGTAACCCAGGATAAAGGTGCAAAGGTTTTGTGAACAATGTGCCCCATCTCAGCCGCATAGAGAGTGGCAATCTCTGCGTCTTCTAATCGATCGAGACAGCCTTGACTCACCACAATGCGAGCGTTTTTAGCGGAAAAACCATAGCTCATTACCAGAGGAAACGAGATCTGTAGGATTCCGAGGGTGGGAATCGGCATTTTCTGCTGTTGGCAACTGCGTTGAAGCAGTCGATGACTCTCGGGACTATATTGCGCCAGGGTGCCTGTAGATAGTTGCTTTAAGCCATAAAACTGACGCAGGATCCAATCTAAAAACCACGGGGACGCAAAATAGCAAATTACTAATGATGGAAGAATCCACCAAGCTGGAAATTCCCAACTGGGTAGAGTTTGGCTCCACCGTAAAATCCGGGTAGCAAAACTAACTCGTAGAACATCTAAGACATATTGGGTTGTAAAGAGTAGCAAAGGAATGACAATGAGGGCGATCGGTACACTGATCTGCGCCAAGGTTAGCGGTAACTGCGATCTCGGAGGCAAAGTAGACCATTTCGTTGACCTTTCCCGATGAGTTGCCTCTCCCCAATCCCCTGAATGCCACGGAGTTTTGGATTCCTGGGCAGAGGTTGGTGGCAATGCTGTTGCCATTGGAGGATCAACTAGGGCTTGTTCTGCATCAATGGGCGCTAAACTTTCAGAAATGCCTCTAGAGCTTGGTGGAGATGGCTGGCTAAGCTGTGATGGCAATTCTTCCGGAGTCTCTCCAGCAGAGAATGGGATACGCCGGCGGGTTTCTCCAGGGGCAGTGGGAGGCTTGTCTAAGGGGACAAAACCTGCGTCCTGACTCTTTTGATCTGGGAATATTGGGTTCGATAACTTGCTCAAGGGCGCAGCTGATGGAGGTTCCAACTCCATCAATTGCCGCTCAGCCCACTGTTGAACTTTGGGATTGTCTTGCTGTAACAACCTTTGGGCGAGACCGATCGCCCGCTCGGGATCCCCCATTTGACTATAAGCAGTGACTAAACCCATTTGGGCCTTGATGCATTCCGGCAAGGCTGGTTGTGTCTGGGAGTCAGGAGCCTGGATAACCTGCTCTAGGAATGCGATCGCCTGGGGATAGTTTTTCTCCTTGAGGGCAGAGAATCCTGCTTCTAAGCATTGTGTGATCGATGTTTCAGCCATGGTCATGCGCCCCCATCACTTGCCCTTTTAGGATACCCAAAGGAGCTAAATGGGATGACGTAAATCTCAAAGATCCATATTGGATCCGAGCGATATTTAATTGACGCTAAATCGCCATGGGTTCCTTCCCAGACACCACGGGCGCAACACGACTCAACTGGAGTTCAGGGTGATCTCCTTCCAGTTGTTGACAGTTCCACTCGTTGCGAAACAGTAAAACCGGGCGTTCCCAACTATCTTTTACCGTGAGGGTATTGAAGAGACGGCCTGCGGCTTTTAAGGCATCCCAGCCCCCATCAACCCAGCGGGCGACAGTATAGGGCAACCAATCAAGCTGGGTTTCTACGCCATACTCATTTTGTAGCCGAAATTGGACAACCTCCATTTGGAGCTGACCCACCGCCGCCAAAATGGGATCTCGCTTAGACTCATCGGCGGAATACATAATCTGGACAGCACCCTCTTCCCGCAGTTCAGAAACTCCTTTGCGGAATTGCTTAAATTTAGAGGGGTTAGGATTGCGTAAGAAGGCAAACAGTTCTGGAGAAAAGCAGGGAATGCCCTCGTATTCCAACCGTTGGCCTAGATAAATCGTGTCTCCGATCGCAAAAACGCCAGGATTGTTCAAGCCAATAATGTCACCGGGATAGGCTTCTTCAATGACCTCCCGATCCTGGGCAAACAGCTTTTGGGGGCGGGAGAGTCGTACACTTTTTCCCGATCGGGCATGGCTGACAGTCATGTCTTTTTCGAACTTACCGGAGCAAACCCGCACAAAAGCCACCCGATCTCGGTGTTTGGGATCCATGTTGGCTTGTAATTTGAAGACGAACCCGGAAAATTCCGGATAGGTCGGAGAAATTTCGCCTTGGGTGCTTTCATGGGCACCGGGCTTGAGGGCATAGTCTAAAAAGGACTCGAGGAATAGTTCCACCCCAAAGTTAGTCATTGCACTGCCGAAGAAGACTGGCGTCATCTGGCCAATATGCACTGCTTCCGGATCCAATTCTCCACCCAGCTCATCCAAGAGTTCCAGCTCATCACTGAACTGCGCGTAGAGATCAGGCTCTAATAATTCTTCCAGTTTGGGATCATCTAGCTCCAGAATCGTGTCCTTGGCGACACGCTTGTTGTGGAGACTCCGTTCAAATAGGTGAATCTGGCGCTTACGTCGATCGAAGACTCCCTTAAAGCGATCGCCCCCACCAATCGGCCAATTGACGGCATAGGTTTGCATCCCCAACTCTTTCTCAATTTCGTCCAGCAGCTCCAGTGGCCCCCGCCCTGGTCGATCGAGCTTGTTCACAAAGGTAAAAATCGGCAGCGATCGCATCTTGCAGACCTCAAACAACTTGCGCGTCTGAGGCTCCAAGCCTTTCGCAGCATCGATCAACATCACTGCATTATCCGCTGCGGCCAAGGTGCGATAGGTATCTTCGCTGAAGTCTTGGTGTCCAGGGGTATCCAGCAGATTGATGTAGTAATTGTGGTAGTCGAATTGCAGCACCGTGGAGGTAATAGAGATCCCCCGTTGCTTTTCCATTTCCATCCAGTCGGAGGTGGCATGGCGCTGTTCTTTGCGAGCTTTCACAGCCCCTGCCTCGTGAATTGCACCTCCGTACAGCAACAGCTTTTCCGTTAACGTTGTTTTGCCTGCGTCCGGGTGGGAAATAATCGCAAAATTACGACGACGGTTGACAGCTTGTTCCAACTCGGTCTGCAAATCTGGGGACATAGCGACGCTCTGAGCGAAATTAAGAAAGATTGCAAGAAGCTTACATTGTAATCGGAAAGGGCGTTTAATCGAATCTCCTTGACAAATCGCCCCTAATGATTTCCTGCTAACTCAATCCTCTTCTGCCACTGTGATCCTCTGCTAGTTGAGCCCCCATCTTGATCTACGTTGCTACAAGGATGTATGGCCAGAAGCCTGTGGTGCTAGAAGGATGGGTTCCTGGAATTCTGGAATTCATGATGACAGTCCATCAAATCTTGGGTCTAATAAGCTGTAAACTGCAAATTTCCTGAATTAGGAATGAAGGATGCGATCGAATTCTGAATTTTGCTTTCTAGTGATTCGTCCACGGAAAACTGACAAATAGAAATTGAGTTAGGCTGATTATTTTTAAAGGAATTTCATATTTTATCCCTCAAAAAATTCTTAACAAACCATTAGGAATACTCGATCGTTTCCCACCTCCGAACTTCATCACATCTTCATTCAATATCCAGTCAGTCATCACTAGAAATTTAGAACTTTTACCGCAATTTTCCGGATATTTTTCTTTAGCATAGAATGTAGAGTATAGGTCTTCTATAAACACTGTAGGCAGAACCTGCTAATACTCCCTGAACTGTTTTATATCCTCTTTACTGCTCTACTGAATAACAGTATGTTGAGTCAAAACGTTGAATCAAAACATGCTGTTAATTGCCAACATAGATCAACATAGATCTTTGTATTTGAGGTATGGTACGTAGCTGTATGGTACCAGATACTATCTTTTCAGGGTTGTGCCAGGAGTCATAGCCAGAAGTCATAGCCAGAAAGTCCATTGCTCACTCAGGTCACGTCTCTCAACGTTCAATACACTCAAGCTCCGTAAGTTGCTCAGCAATAGAATAGACAAGGTTGTCGCTGGTACTCAGGTGCATACATATATTGTTGGATGCTGCTAGTCACGCAGGCTTGTTTTAGGCTTAGATCTGGAGTTTTATACCGTTGAAATATCCAGTAAGTTAGCGCTGAAATGGCTTCTGATAGATGCCCCGTGATCTACAGCAATTGCGTTTTAGGTTTTTAGGATCTGAAGTCCCGTATGTTGGAACCCTACAGTTCGGTTAGTGCGTCCAGTTTGGCCAGTTCATCCAGTATGAGTCAACAAACACCCTTTAATTATTCTGTTGACTTACTGTGGCGTGAAACGAATTCTGGAACGGGTGTTCGCTGGACGATGAGTGGGGCCAATGTCGTCGGTGGCGGGATGTTTACGATGCCCGATCCAAGCTGGAAAGTGGCAGCCACCGCAGATGTTAACCGGGATGGGGAGACCGATGTTCTTTGGCGGCATAGTGTATCTGGTGGTACGGTTTGGTGGATACTTCAAAACCAATCCTTTTCCAGTGCCTTTGCATTACCGACCCTTGCTGATCTGAACTGGACGATCGCGGGAACGGGAGATGTCAATGGTGACCAAAAACTGGATGTGCTCTGGCGCAATACTGCCACGGGCGATAATGCCTGGTGGTTCATGCAGGATGGCCAAATCATTGGCAGTATCTCGTTACCTAAGGTTGATCCAGGCTGGACGATCGTCAGTACTGGTGACTGCAATCGTGATGGCTATGTAGACTTACTCTGGCGTAATCGCACCACTGGGGACAGCCAATGGTGGTTGATGCAAGGTAGCCAAATTATTCAAGGTGTTAGCCTACCCAGTAACTCACCAACGGTGGCTCTGGTGGGTGCCTATGATCTGAATCAAGATGGACAACTCGATTTAGTATGGCGCGACTATAACACTGGAGCAAATAGCCTGTGGATCATGCAGGGTGCAACTGTTCTGGAAAAGTATGATATTAACGCTGTCGTAGGCAGTTCTTGGCAAATAGTAGGCTTTCTCTCCCGCCCCAAGCCGGAAGAAGCGGATGCGGGCAATTCTCTCCTCAGTGCGACGATCGAGAGTACCACGCAATTTTTCCGAGCCCAGCGAGTCAGTGTCGGTGATCTCAATGATGTCTATCAATTTACTGTTGCGCAATCGGGTATCTTCACAGCTCACCTCACGGGACTGAGTGGGGATGCCGATGTCAAACTCATTCAAAACAGCAACGGCAACGATCAAATTGATTCTGGTGAAATACTCGCTTGGCAATGGGAGCGTGGTACCAATGGGGAATCCCTACGCCGTTTTCTCAACCCCGGCACTTACTATCTTCAGGTCAATAGCTACAATAACCAGTCCGCTAGTTATGCTGTCTCGACCAATTTTCGAGCAGCCGCAGTGGATGACCAGAAATTTAGTTTAAGCGTGACCTATGGCGATGGTACAAGTGGTTTGAATGCTGCTGCCCGCCAAGCGATCGCTGAGGCTGCTAGCTACTGGGGCAATGTTATTACCAGCCGTAGTGCCATTACCCAATATCAGAATCTCAATATTCAGCTAGTGGGCCTTGAGCTGAGTGACTATAACTTGCTCGCCTACGCAGGCCCCAATGTCACCACAGATTGGTCAAATCTGTTTATCGTGAGTGGCAACGCCACTATCAACACCCGGAGATTGGCAGACTTTAATAGTAACCCCAGCTATCTCCGCAGTTTGATGATCCATGAATTTGCCCATGCATTAGGGTTAGGAACGCTGTGGGTGCCCGTCGAATTTCGGCAGGGGAACAGTTCTACTTTGGTTGGGCGAACCTACATCAACAAGACCACTGCGACCTATAACGCTAATACCTATGCAGCCTGGGCCTATGGCGAACTTTTAGGAACCTATAACCCCACAGCTATTCCGATCGAAGCGGGGGTCTTTCAACATTGGGATGAATATCAGTTTGATACAGAATTGATGACCCCCTACGCCGAAAGTGTTGGAATTGCCACCCCTACCAGTCAGATGACGCTGGCGGCTTTGAGAGACTTAGGCTGGAACATTAACTATGGGGCAGCGCAGCCCTATTCCCTGCCTAGCTATCTCACTGCAAGTTCATTTCAGATTGGTATTGGCAGCAACTCATCAGGCCTATCAGCCGCTGGGACTGCTGCCAATGTATCCAATGCATCCCAATCAGGGGAGACAGCGTTTTCAACGAAGTCTAGTACCGTTGAGCATGTCGCCGTGTCCTGTGGATGTGCCAAACATCTTGGGGCAAATTCTTTGTACACGATCGGAGCTACCAATTTGGCCCATCTTATTTAGAGCCTAGTGATGCAGGGGCTGGGTGACAGCCAAGCCTTGGCAAAAACAACGCGAAAAACTTTACTTTAAAATAAAATTGCCCTGCAACATAGAAAGTTGCGGGGCACAGGGACAGTTGAACGCTGACCTCAATATTGCCCATTTTGAGGGGAATGTTGTCGATTAGGGGACAGTTCATCGACTGTCCATTCAAAAATCGCAGTCTAGAGCCAACTAAGGCGCTATGACGCTTCAAAGACTGTCTACTTTTTTCCATCTAAGCAGGGACTTGGCGAGACAATAGAGATGTCACAGCGACGGAAAACACTAACTTGGACTCAAGTCCTGAGAACTCAGATCATCTATAATTCCTGGATCAGTGGCTTTGCTCCATGATCCGGACACCGGAGTGAATAATTTCTAGTTCATCATCATGTAACTCAAACCTCATGCACTACCGATGGCAGCCTAAAGGCTGCTTTTTTTTGGGGTGCTAATTTTGATTGCTAGTTTTGTTGATGGGTTGCCGATCGGAGGTTCGATCTAGGTAATGTGGAATCTCAGGAAAATTCGCGCTCTGAGATCGTCGTTTCTAAACAGGTAGCAGCCCCCATTCTTGAACCTCTTGAAGGATTCACGATCGATTTGCAAATTTAGAGTACACTACATATCCAAAGATGGAAACATCTTAAACTCTACTTGTAGTGCTATAGGCCATGAACTTTCTTTCACTAACCTATGCCGTTTTCCTGCTTGGGGTTGTTGGAGTTTACTGGACGCTGCCGAAGCCCCAACTGCGAATTTGGGTGCTGTTGCTGGCCAGTTTAATGTTCTATGGCACGCTATATATAGAGAACAGCTCCCAGGTGGTGAACCAGGCTCAGTATATTCCTTTGCTGCTGGTGATGACTTGGATCACCTTCCAACTAGGACGCGCGATCGGAGCTCCCCCCGACTGGCGCATTGAGGATTGGCAGTTTGCCCAGCAGGACTGGAATCGTCGTCGCATTAAGTTATTGGTTCTCGGAATTGGCCTCAATCTCTTTTTGCTGCTGAGTTTTAAGTCTGTTGTCTTGCTACTGGCTTCTACGATCGCCAATCTCTTTAAAGTGGATCTGGCCTTTACAGAATCCGCCTGGAAAAACCTGAGTCTGCTAACCCCGATCGGTTTGAGCTACTTCACCTTTGAATGTATTTCCTACCTAGTTGATGTCTATCGTGGTGCACCTGCGTCACGGAACTTTGCGCGATTTTCTGCCTACAAACTGTTTTTCCCAAAGTTAACCTCAGGCCCCATCACTCGCTATCCGCAGTTTGTTACTCAATTACAATCACTTACCTTTCCCAAGGCTGATCAAATTTCTGAAGGACTCTGGCTGATTGCCTGTGGTGCGGTCAAAAAAGGACTGATTGCCGATCGACTAGGCACCTACGTCAACTTAAGTTTTGATAATCTTACCCGAGCAGGCAGTGGCGACATTTGGCTGACGACGATCGCCTACGGGTTCCAGCTTTACCTGGACTTCAGTGGTTATGTGGATGTGGCACGGGGCAGCGCCATGTTGCTGGGGTTCAATTTGCCGCAAAACTTCAATTTTCCCTATTTCAGCACTAGTATTGCGAGTTTTTGGCGACGCTGGCACATGAGCTTAGGGGATTGGCTTCGGAATTATTTGTACTTTCCTTTAGGGGGCTCTCGCAAAGGATTACTAAGAACTTGTTTTAACCTCCTGCTCGTGATGGTGCTGTGCGGATTGTGGCATGGGGCCACCTGGGGCTTTATCGTTTGGGGAACAGTCCATGGTCTAGCCTTAGTGGGCCATCGCTTAGTAGATGGGGTATCCAAACGCCATGAGTGGATGGGACAGTTTTGGCAAAGTTTGCCAGGAATCGCGATCGCATGGTTGACAACGCAGCTCGTGGTGTTTCTATCCTGGCTTCTCTTCCGGCTCCCCAATTTAAAGGATGCAGTCTATGCCCTGCAACATCTGGTAGGTAAAGCAGCGGATCCGCAATTTGCCATTAAGATCTACCAAGAAACCTTAGGGCTTTCGCCCCAACAGATTTGGGCATGTCTGGGGGTTCTGACAATGGGAATGGGTGTCTCCTACCTCTTTCATCAGGGGCTGAAATTGCAGTTAAACTGGTATTTAAAGCTATTACTCGTGCCCCTCTGTCTGTACGCTGTATTTCTGTTTTCTCCTCAGGGTGCCGCCAAGTACATCTATTTTGATTTCTAGGACTTGATTTCTAGGACTGATTGAGGGTTTTCAACTCTTTTCAGTAGATCGGAGTTCTCGATCGAGAAGGGAACTCCGATTAGAACAATCTAATTGTTCTTCGTAGAATACTTGTAGTGAATTTTTAATACCTGTAAGGAAAGACAACTATGAGTCATCCCGTGGAGTTCCCGCGTCCGTCTATCACAACTCCGACGGCCACAACCCGCACCCGTCGCTGGGGAACGGTTACGCTTCTGGAAGAAAGTCAACGCTATCGGATTAATCGCATCGAAATTGCACCCGGTGAGCACATCAGTACACAAATGCATCACCATCGCAGTGAACACTGGATTGTGGTAGCTGGGACTGCCAAAGTCACCTGTGGCGGCGAGGAAAAAATTATTTTTCAAAAGCAATCCACCTATGTGCCGATGGGGTTGCCCCATAAGGTGGAAAACCCTGGGGTGATTCCGTTGGTGATGATTGAAGTCCAGAATGGGGAATATTTGGGCGAAGATGATATCGTGCGGTTTGAACCCGATCCGGACGATCACGACGACTGATCTGACTGAACGATCGAACCACGATCGACCACGCCAAAGGAGCTATCTATGCCTGCTTTGCCCATTCCTGAGTTTTTTCAGCCCGATCGTGTGGGGGCTGTGTGGCGAGTGCCCTATCAGGATCGGGCAGAGAAGGCCGTAACTTGGGCTCAACAGCAGGGGATGGTACCAGCCAGTACGGATACTGCACGAGTTTGTCTGTTGGCGATCGATGTGCAGAATACCTTTTGCATTCCCGAGTTTGAACTGTTTGTGGGCGGGGCGTCTGGCCGGGGGGCAGTAGAGGATACTCAACGGCTGTGCGAGTTTATTTATCGCAATTTGGGGATGATTACGGCGATCGTGCCGACGATGGATACCCACACGGCGATGCAGATTTTCCATCCGATTTTTTGGGTGAATGAGCAGGGTGAGCATCCCGTTCCGGTGGCGACGATGATTACGCTGGCGGAGGTGGAGGCAGGCAAATGGCGCGTTAACCCCAACATTGCTGCAAGTGTGGCCCAGGGGGATCTGGAAACATTGCACCAGCACGCCCTGCACTACACCCGCACGTTAACCGAAGATGGCAAATATCCGCTGACGATTTGGTGCTATCACTCGATGCTAGGGGGAATTGGCCATGCGTTGGTGTCGGCCTTTGAGGAAGCTTGCTTTTTCCATTGCATGGCCCGCAGTGCCCAAACGCAATTTGAACTGAAGGGCAGTAATCCACTGACAGAAAATTATTCTGTGTTGCGGCCTGAGGTGTTGGATGGTGCCAATGGTCGTCCGATCGCCCAGAAAAATGCGTCGTTAATCCAGAAGTTGTTGGACTACGATGCGGTGATTATTGCGGGACAGGCCAAAAGTCATTGTGTGGCTTGGACGATCGCAGATTTGCTCAATGAAATTCAACTGCGGGATCCCAAGTTAGCGAGTAAGGTTTACCTCTTGGAAGATTGCGCCTCTCCGGTCGTGGTGCCGGGGGTGGTGGATTTTTCTGAACAAGCGAATGCAGCTTACCAACGGTTTGCCGAGGCGGGAATGCATGTGGTCAAGTCCACTGACCCGATCGAAACTTGGTTACAGCTTTAGGGCTTGCACCCAGAAACACGCAAACGGCATTCAACCGAGTCCAACTTAAATCCCGTTAAACAGAGTTGCTTTACTTTATTCGTCACTATGGCTAAACATCTCACAATCGCCCAAGTTCAACAGCAATTGCCGACCCTATCTACTGAACTTGCTGGAGAACCGATCGTGATTACCCAAGATGGGGTGCCTGTCATGGCTGCGATGAGCTATGACCATCTAACCCAACTGCTAGAAACCCTCGATATCCTGGCAGATACTGCATTGGTGATCCAACTTCGCCACAGCTTACTCCAAGCAGAGCAGGGAGAAACTATCAGTTGGGAAGAGGTGAAGGCTCAATTAGGGGTGTGAGTCACGTAATGGATTCCATCGAGTACAAAATTCAACTGACGCCTCTTGCCCTAGAAATGCTGGTAGCAGTTCAGGATCGACGGGAACAGGAAAAGCTACGCGATCGAATTGAGCAGCTAAAAATTGATCCAGAGAAGCAAGGAAAAGCTCTACTGGGGGCTTTGGCTGGCTTACGGAGCATTCGAGCAGTCGGCCAGCGTTATCGGATTATCTACCAAGTGCAGAGTGCGCAAATAGTTGTTTTAGTTGTGGGCATTGGACGACGGAAAGAGGGCGATAAGAAGGATATTTACTCGCTAACGGAAAAATTATTAGATGAATCTTGAGTGTCTCACAACTCAGTTAAACGTGGGAGGAGATCAGCAAAGTTGCAAGGCCGATGGCGAGCATCCAGTTGATCCTTGAGAATGTGATCCCAGGCGGTTTGGCAGGCTCCGGTCGAACCCGGTAAACAGAAAATGTAGGTGCCATTGGCCACCCCCGCGATCGCGCGGGATTGGATGGTAGACGTTTTGATATCGGCGTAGGAAATCCAGCGAAACAGTTCCCCAAAGCCTTCGATCGATTTATCCAGCAGTGGCCCGATCGCCTCCGGAGTCCCGTCTCGTCCGGTCAGTCCTGTTCCGCCCGTCGTCAAAATCACCTGGACGCGATCGTCGGCAATCCAGCGGGACACGATCGCGCGAATTTCGTAAATGTTATCCGGCACGATCGCCTTTTCCGCTAAGTGATGCCCCGCTTCGGTCAAGCGATCGACCAGCAACTGGCCGGAGCGATCGGTGGCTTCTGTGCGGGTATCGGACACCGTCAGTACAGCGAGATTCAGGGGCAGAAATGGGTGATCGGCAGCCATAGCAAGGAATAGGACAGAGTTTAGAAATGATTTGTCAGTGCTTTTTATCCTAGCCTGGAAACCTTCCAGCATTTTTTTAGGTTAGCTCAGAGTTTTTCCGACGGGATATCGCTACAATGAGAATCGTTATCGCATCATTAAAATGAGAATCATTATTGCCATAGGCTATCTATGCTAGAAGTGCACCAACTAGGGGTCAACTATCGCGGGGTCAAGGGCTTGGAATCTGTGACGTTTCAGGTCAGTCCTGGACAATTAGTGGGGGTGGTTGGCCCAAATGGTGCAGGCAAAAGTACGATGCTCAAGGCGTTGCTGGGTTTGGTGCCCGTAGCGAGTGGCAAGGTACATTACTGTACTTGTCCGCTCCATCAACAGTTAGAAAAAGTGGCCTATGTGCCCCAGCGATCGCAGATTGACTGGGATTATCCCATCACTGTGCAGAATGTGGTGATGTTGGCCCGCACCCGTAAACTGGGTTGGTTTCGTGGCCCCGGTCGATCGACCCAGGAACGCGTCAGAGTGGCCTTGGAACAGGTGGGGATGTGGGATCTGCGCGATCGGCGGATTGGAAATCTGTCCGGTGGTCAGCAGCAAAGAGTCTTTTTGGCAAGAGCCTTGGCCCAGGAAGCAGAAATCTTTCTGTTTGATGAACCGTTTACGGGCGTTGATGCCGTGACGGAGGAAATTTTATTTACAGTCTTTGATCAACTGCGGCGATCGGGCAAAATTCTCCTGATTAGTAGCCATGAATGGGGGCATTCCCTGCATCAACTCGATCGGATGTTGTTGCTGAACCAACGGTTGATCGCAGATGGCACACCGGAACAGGTGATGACGCAAGATAACTTGAAACATGCCTATGGTCGGGCATGGATGCAGTCCATGCATCCGGATTTAGGGGATAATCTTTTTTGCTAATTCATGCTGCTTTGCCAAGCTAATTCCCGCTGCTTTGCTAATTTACTGGGCGGACTAGTTTGGTCTGTGAGATTGTTTGAGAGATTGGGACTGCGATCGCCAATAGAGAACGATCGCGCCCAATAATCGCTCCCTATTGGTTTTGACCTATGCTGCAACTATTAATCGATCCCCTCCACTACGAATTCATCCGGAATGCCCTAGCGATTAGTGTCATTATTGGAATTCTCTGTCCGGTAGTGGGGAGCTATCTCATCGTGCAGCGTATGGCGCTCTTAGGGGATGTCATGGCACACTGCGTTTTACCGGGCTTATCGCTTTCTTTTTTCCTCGGCATCGATATGATGTTTGGGGCTTTTGCGTCGGGAATGCTAGGTTCGTTCTTAATTGCCTGGATTCGATCGCAATCCCGTGTCAAAGTGGATGCAGCAATGGCACTCACCTTTTCCAGCTTCTTTGCCCTAGGCATTATTCTGATTACGGTACTTAAGAATAAGTTGGATTTAGACAGTTTTCTCTTCGGTGATATTTTGAGCGTTACAAGTCATGACATTATTCGAACCTTAATCATTGCTGTCATGATTCTTGTTGCAGTCAAAGCATTTTATAAAGAACTGCTGTTTTTTACCTTCGATCGAACAGGAGCACAAGCACTGGGACTACCTGTCAATCTATTGCATTTAGCATTCATGGCGGCAATCACCCTCACCATTATTGCCAGCATGCAAGTTGTTGGTGTGATCCTTGTAATTGCATTATTAATTGGCCCAGCACTGACGGCTTATTTGCTAACTACTGAGTTACATCAGATGATGGGAGTTGGGGTACTCTTCGGTATCCTTTCCAGTTTGGCGGGTGTGTACATTAGTTACTACAACAATCTACCGTCTGGGCCTGCGATCGTCTTAGTCTCCTCCAGCCTGTTTCTATTAGCACTCTTTTTCAGCCCCTCCCAAGGAATTTTGACAAGACCCAGCAGCTCAGGAACTCCCCATTAGGGTTGTAGAGTGCATGGATCTAGGTATAAGTTGGCCATAAGTTGACTATGCATAAGTTGGTATAAGTTGGTATAAGCTTGCATAAGCTGAGCAGAAGTTGGTGATTTAGAAATCGTCAACTCCAAGTCCTCGCGTATCTAATCGAACATGCTAGAATTCCAGCTATTACCACAAGATAAGGGAGGCCTAGGATGAGTAATGTGCGCGAGACGCTACAGGCGGCACTGACCGTAGAAGGCTCACTAGGTGCAGCCTTAGGGGATTGGAAGACAGGTATGTGCTTAGGGTTAACCGGGACAGATACGCCTACGTTTCCTTTAAATAAGCTTGAGCTTGCAGTAGCAGGCAACACAGAGGTGATTCGTGCAAAACTTCGAGTTGCACAATCTTTGCAGATCAACGATCGAATCGAAGATATCCTCATTACCCTGACCAATCAGTATCATTTGATTCGACTAACCCAGGCGGTTGAAGGATTATTTTTCTATCTTGTGCTCGATCGGGAGAAGGGAAATTTAGCCTTGGCGCGATTTAAGTTAGCACAACTTGAAAAAGACCTTGTGATTTAGCGATTCCGTGCTCAGACAAGGGGATGGGCTGACGCTTTGAATTCAGCAAATTCAGCCCAAATTGTATAAATTGAGTTGGATGAAGTGTCTTTGTGAATGCTTTTGAAGGGTGAATTCCTGGCACGATCGGTCGTTTCACCCTAAATGGTTGACTAAAAATGGTTGACTAACGACCTATGCCTGTGCGTCGCACTTTCGTAGATTGTTCTATCTGATATCGTTTCCTTAGGGTTTACTCTGTTTCATCTAATTCGATCGGTAAACGATGGCGATAATAGTCTTGTAAGTCTTCCCAGCTTAAGGCAGTGGTTCCTGGATCAGAAAATGCTGCCTTGACTCGTAGATAGCGCCGTAGACCTTCTGCCCCCGCATCATCGCAAGTTGCTTCTTGGAAATCCTCGGGAAAGGTCTGGGTGACTTGGAGCCATGCTTCTTGCAAAATTTCAGAAATTTCGGGTGTAGGTGCTTGCTCCAGCAAGATTTCAAGCCCTTCAAGAATTTCAATGGTCTTCAGGAGTTCTGGGGTAACTTCAAAGTCTGCCATAGTCACGCAGGGAACGATCGAATTCAAAATTTTAACAGTTAGCGTTGCTCTTTAAAAATACCAAAAACGCTGATCACTGCATGCAATGAGATGGCGGGATTGATCAGACTGCTATCTTTTTTAGGGTCTGCGAAGTACCTGTGTATTGTCTACTGCATTGATTGACTTCCCGATCGCAGTTGTTTGTTTTCATGTCTTTGAACCATTCCGCTGTAGACGTTTGAGACTTTACGCTGAAATTCCTATCTACAAGGGGTTCAATCGACAAATTTAAGAATTTTCGGGGCTTTATAAAGTTGAGATGGGACTGCAACATCCCGGCAATATCTATCCCATACCTTAAGGTACAAGCTATTCTATCTCTGCTTCTCAATCTGATAACCCGAATCAAGCCATGCTACGCAACCACCAACCCATTCGATTGATTTATCTCTTTTTAGGCATCATTACAATTTCTAGCCTTGTGGCCGGAAGTACGATCGTTCCCCATAGGCTCCAAGCCATTTCCCAATGTCCGACAGAATCAGAGTTTGACCCCGAAGTGGAAGTAATGACGGCTGACGAGTCAATGGATGATCACGCTTTGGCCAAACATCTCCGTCAAGTGGTTCAACAAACGCTCTACCATCCGTCTCGTAATCCATTGATTACTCCTGATCAGATTCCCTTGGAGGCTTCCCAAGGAGAGACTGCGCCTTCTGCGGAGTTGACCGGGATCAAACCGGAAAGAGTGGTGGTTCAGCCCTGGCGCGGGCGTCACCATGTCTATGGCTTCTTTAAAGTGCCTGCGGGATATGAACCCAGTTCCTTTTTTCAAGTGGCGGTAGATCAAGGTCAAAAACAATATTGTGGACATGCCTCCGTGGTAAAAGTAGTTGATAGAAAGGCTGGGAGTTCCGGCGATCGGATAGTGATTGGCCGCTTCCGGACTCGTACCACGTTATGGCTACTCAGCCAAGGTCAACGGCACGAACTCAATCAAAAAGATAATTGGACACTGCCGATTCGTAAACAGACTTGATGAAGCCCTGGATTAGGAATCATTAAACTGACCAATTGCAAAACCCTAAGTGTAATGGGTCAGACTACGCTTAGGGTTTGAATAAATATTCGATTTTCAGTTGGCTATCGTCGGTTAAGCGATAGCCAATATCCAGCGTTTTAAATTGCCCTAACCCTTGTCTGGAATATTTCTAGCAGGAATCGATCGACCGTGGTAAAACCGTTGTTCCAGTAGACCTAAACCGTACCACGCAGCCCCTAACACAATCGTTAGACCAGCCAATAATGCATTCTGCCAGAGGGCTGTGCCGACGATCGCCAATCCCCCGATCGCCACACAGCCCTGCCGCAATTGTTGTACCCGCGCCAATGCCGATCGACAGCTTGCACAATGTTCTGTATGGGAATGGTAGCGATCGAGCAAGGCTTCGCGGTTTAAACGCACTGGCAGGGATTCTCCAGGAAAGGGTTCCGCTTCGTATTGGTTAAACCATTGACGATACTCGAACACAAAGCGATCGGCCTTGGTTGGCATGTAAAACGCGCGGGAAAACTGCTCGCTGCCACCTTCCGTCGCCAAAATCCGTTCCTGCCAATGTAAGAAGATTTGGTCATCTTCCAAGATGGAGTTTTGTCCCAGATGCGAGAACCAACGCGGTGTCAAACTCATCGCCAATGCCGGAAACTTGGAGGGAAATTTAAAGGGAAAACGAGCAAACAATCGACATTCCCCCTTGCGAATGGGGGTTGCGTAGACCGCTGTAATGGTGCGACCAAACTGCTTAGACGTGAGGTCATGCCACATTAAATTCGGGGCAATAAACGTCGTATCTTGGGAACCCAATTTGCCGCGCCGGGGGCCTTCCTTCCAAGTGCCAGTGAAGCCCCATTTATCCGAGGTGAGCAGTTCCAAGTCCACCGGGGAGGCATTACTGCGCTTACCCACGGTGTTGTGGTGGGTATAGGGCAAATGGCTTGGATCTAAGACGTTTTCCAGCAACGTTGCAGCATCGTAGGGAAGATCGCGGAAGATATCCAAGCAGACCCATCCTTCCATGCCTTCTTCCCAGGGCTCGATCGCGGGAACGGGGGCGTTCTCCGCATTTTCCGGTTGGCCTGCGTAGACGAACAATAATCCTTGCTTTTCCGCCGTCGGGAACGATTTCACACAGGCTCGCCGCGAGGTTTCCGCCTGCCCACCCTCATTTTGCTGGGGGATATGTTTGCAATCGCCCGAACCTGCAAAGCTCCAACCGTGGTAGGGGCATTCCAATAACCCCTCCTCATTGATTCGGCCTTCCGATAGGGGGACGAGGCGATGGGGACAGCGATCGGCAAAGGCTCGCCACGACTGGCTCCAACCGTCCCACCAAAGTACTAAATCCATCCCCAACAGCGTAAAGGGCGTGGGCTTGGTTTTGTCCAAGTCGGTTAGGTAAAAAACGGGATACCAGGCTTCCTTGACATCAAAGCGATCGGGATCGGTTCCACCGACAATGGAAGACGTGCTGCGGACTTGGGACACGGGTATCGTTACCATTCGTTACCTCTCGCAGGATTTCTTTACACTTATTTACATTCAGTTTAACCATAGCGAATCGGCCTGTGTCCAGTACGGAATTCACGATCGAATGGACTTACGAGCTTAACAAACTTTTGAGTATTTTTCTCAGTCAAAAAATATTTTTCTCTTAACCGAGGGAGGATAATCTGTTGAAATTCAACTTGAATTTCAATCGGATGCAATTCTTATCCATCCGTAGGTTAAACAGTAGGGTAGACAGCCCAGGCTGATTGGCCCATGGATCTTGGCCCATAACCTAGGAGCCTTTAAAGAGTTTGCCCCCACTGTCCACTTCCTGATTTGGATATCCTGCTGTTATGTCACGTTCTCAACCCCGGTTCAATCATCCCCGATTCAATCGCCGCCAGTTTATTCGATCGACTCTCTTTGCAGGAGCCAGCGCTGTGACGGCTTCCCTGGGAACCCAGCGATCGGGACTGTCTGTCCCCGCCATTATTCCCTCTGAACGGAGTCGGCCTCGGATTCCCTACGGGGTCATGAGTGGCGATGTGGGGGGCAGTCGGGCAGTGGTCTGGAGTCGGGCCGATCGGCTGAGTCGGATGCGGGTAGAACTTTCGTTGGAACCGGACTTTCGGCGATCGCGCGTTGTCTACGGCGAAGTAGCCCAAGCCAGTCAGGATTTCACCAGCCGCGTGGTGTTGTCCCAATTGCCCACCGATCGGCCCATTTTCTATCGAGTGCAGTTCCAAGACTTGGATCAGCCCAAAATTGTCAGCGAACCCGCGATCGGGCAGTTACAAATCCCCGACAGTCGGCGGGATATCTTCTTTGCCTGGGGCGGCGATACAGCGGGGCAGGGCTGGGGCATCAATCCCGAGTTTGGCGGCATGAAAATCTATGAAACCATGCGCCAGTTAAAACCCAATTTCTTCATCCACTCCGGCGACACGATCTATGCCGATAATCCCATCCAATCGGAAGTGAAGTTGGCAGATGGGACGACTTGGAAAAACCTGACCACACCGGAAAAATCTAAAGTGGCAGAAACGTTGCAGGAATTTCGGGGCAATTTTATCTACAACCTGTTAGATGAAAATGTGCGACGCTTTAATGCGGAAGTCCCGTTACTAATGCAGTGGGATGATCATGAAGTCGTCAATAATTGGTATCCCACGGAAATTCTGGATGATAGCCGCTACACCGTCAAAAATGTTGCACTCTTAGCCCAACGGGCCAAACAAGCGTTTTTGGAATATTCGCCACTACGATCGGAGTCTGTGCGACAGCGAAAAATTGAGCGATCGTTTTCCTATGGCAAGCATTTAGAGATTTTCATGCTGGATATGCGCAGTTATCGCGGTGCCAATAATCCCAACCGCCAAACGGAAATGAGTCCTGAAACGGCCTTTCTGGGGAATTCTCAAATTCAATGGTTAAAACAGCGGTTAAAACAATCCCGTGCCACCTGGAAAGTGATTGCTGCCGATATGCCATTGGGATTAGTGGTGGCCGATAGCAAAACAGATTTTGAAAATTTAGCCAATGGGGATGGGCCTGCATTAGGTCGAGAGTTGGAACTTGCAGATTTACTGAAATTTATCAAGCAGCAGAACATTCGCAATACTGTTTGGCTCACGGCGGATGTTCACTATGCGGCAGCCCATTATTACGATCCCGATCGGGCGCAGTTCCAGGATTTCAATGGCTTTTGGGAATTTGTGGCAGGGCCGCTCAATGCTGGAAATTTTGGCCCCAATCCACTGGACAATACCTTTGGGCCGCAGGTCAAATTCCAAACCGCATCTCCCACAGTTAAGTTCAATCAGCCACCCAGTCAGGGGCAACAATTTTTCGGCACCGTCAAAATTGCCCAGGATTCCGGCTTAATGACGGTTACGTTACGCAATCTTTGGGGTGAGACGTTATTTTCGATCGACTTTCCCCCTAGCTAGCCGGTGTCGCTGGTCAAGCCTTACGTCTACCCCTTACCCTGCCACCCTTTACAATAGAAGCGATCGATCGTTCCCCATTGCCCATGCGACTCCTTTGCCTCAGTAACGGCCATGGTGAGGATGGCATTGCCCTCCGCATCCTGGAAGCCCTGCAAAACCTGCCCCGGCCCTCCAGCCCAAACCCCACTACCCAAACCCCCCCCACGATCGAAGTTTTACCGATCGTCGGCGAAGGTCATGCCTATACCCAAGCGGGTTTTCCGTTAATTGGCAAAGTTCAGCAAATGCCCTCCGGTGGATTTATTTATATGGACGGCAAACAATTGGCGCGGGATATCCAAGGAGGATTGCTAAAGTTAACGCTGGAACAAATTCGATCGGTACAGCGTTGGGCCAAAGAGAAGCGAGGAGAACCCGCACTAGTACTGGCTGTGGGTGATATCGTCCCAATGCTGTTTGCTTGGATGAGTGGCTTACCCTTTGCCTTTGTGGGGACAGCGAAATCGGAATATTATCTGCGGGATGAAACGGGTTGGTTGCCGCGCAAATCCTGGTGGGACGATCGCTTTGCTATTGCAACGGGTTCCGTCTACTATCCCTGGGAACGCTGGCTGATGGCAAGGTCCAACTGCGTTGCCGTCTTTCCCCGCGATCGCCTCACCGCAGAAACCCTCCAGCGCTTTGGCATCCGCGCCTACGACTTGGGCAATCCCATGATGGATTTTGGGGAGGCAAAACAATCACCGGAACCCATGCCAGAGAACGATCGTGACACCTTGAAAATTCTGCTCTTGCCAGGATCCCGCGCCCCGGAAGCCTACGCCAACTGGGAACTGCTCCTCTCCGCTGCCAATGATGTCATGGCGAAACTAGGCCGATCGATCACCTTTTTAGCCGCGATCGCCCCCAGTTTAGACCGTCAGATCCTGGGCCAAACCCTCCAGCAAGCCCGCTGGCAAGCGATCGAGGACGAAACCTTCACCGTGGGTTGGGGCGAGACACAATCTACCCTGAAATTATCCGTGGGCAACTTCGCCGAATACGCCCAGCGAGCTGACTGCGCGATCGCCTTGGCAGGTACAGCCACGGAACAATTTGTCGGTCTTGGGAAACCCGTGATCACTCTGCCCGGTGCTGGCCCCCAGTTCACCCCCGCCTTCGCCGAAGCCCAAACCCGTTTGCTGGGAGGTTCTGTTCAGTGCGTTGCCCATCCCCAGCAGGTCGGTGAGGCGCTGAATGCCTTGTTGAATAACCCCGATGGCCTCCGTACGATCGCCGAAAATGGTCGCCGTCGCATGGGGGAACCGGGAGCCGCCCAACGCATTGCCCGTAAACTCGTAGAAGTGTTGGGAGGATCGTAATAGGTCAGAAGGATCGTCATAGGTTAGGAGGCTCGTAATCACTCGTAATCACTCGTAATCAACGATCTCGTTGCGATCTCAGAGGATGCGCCATCATCCAGACTAGAAAACTTGTACTCAGCCTATCCGCTGAACTCTCTTGCCAGCCTGTAATTCATTCGCCAGACATGTCGATTTTGAAAGAAGTCACTCGCAGAACATTTTCCAGCAATGGCACCTAGGAACCTGAACCACAGCTATGGACAGCATTAGCGAATTCGATCGCAGAGCCATTCGAGAAGTAGTGGAACTGCAGCTATCCGCATTCCAGCGAGATGATGCCGTTTGCGCGTTTTCCTTAGCGAGTCCCGGAATCCAGGCCATGTTTCGTAATCCTACCAACTTTATGAACATGGTAAGGCAATCCTATGAACCGGCCTATCGTCCACGATCGGTGATCTTTGAAGATGTCGTGGTGGTACAAGGCAATTTTACCCAGCCCGTGCTCCTACTGAGTCCCCAGGGCGTTCCCGTGCGAGCGCTGTATCTGATGGAACATCTCGCCGATGGACGCTGGGTGGTCAATGGCTGCTACTTAGTGGCGATCGAAGGCCCCGTCGTTTAGTGCTACAGCTCGTTCAGCACTACAGATTGTTGAACAAGCACCAGAGTTTAACGTGAGTTCGATAAATTCGGGGTGCAGCGCGATCGTTGGGGCTGCTCCACAGCGAAGATCTTCGATTCATCCACCCATTTCCCCATTTCCCCATTCCCCCATTCCCCCATTTACTTGAAATTTGATGGGTACGCTGTGTCCTTAATGGGAAGTCTTGGCCAGGAGTTTCTCAATCGTGAGAACCAATTGCTTCAGTAGCACAGGTTTCGCCATATAGGCATTTGCTCCGGCGGATAGGCACTTTTCTCGATCGCCTAACATTGCCAACGCCGTCAGTGCAATAATTGGAATATGGGTGATTTCTGGCATGGTTCTAATCTGACGAATGGCGCTCAGTCCATCCAATCCCGGCATTTGAATATCCATCAAAATAATATCTGGACGATGGGCTTGGGTTAGGTCGATCGCGTCCTGGCCATTGTTTGCCAAAATCAACCGATAGCCTCGACTTTCCAGATAGGCAGTAAAGGTGTCAATATTGGCTAAGTTATCTTCTGCCAAGAGGATCAAAGGAAGGTCGTCAGAGGGCATACTCACTGGAATAAGTTGGTCGGTCGTTGTTGAGGGAGATAGTTCATTCCTACTCTCCAGCAATTCTGGATCGTTTGCAAAGTCTTGATCGATCGCAGAGTCTTGACTGGGGGGAAACTCACTATCCATCTGCAAAGATAGATGATTCCGAAAAGTCCTACGGAATGCATCAGGAATCTGCACGGTAAAACAACTCCCACGTCCTAGTTCACTCTGAACTGTAACATTGCCCCCATGCAACTCGGCAATGCGCCGCACGAGAGATAATCCTAGGCCCGTTCCGCTGTATTGTCGGTTCAGACTGCTATCAATTTGGACAAAGGGCTGAAACAGTTTATTAAAGTTTTCTGCTGCAATTCCAATTCCTGTATCCGTCACTGAGAACTCCACCCAATGGCCCAAATGATCGCTATGGTGGACTGTACTCTCACGGTGGACTGAACTGTAACGTACGCTCAGGGTCACGGTTCCTCCATTGGCAGTGAACTTGATCGCATTATCCAAAAGATTAATGAGTACTTGTCGCAATCGTCGCTCATCGGCTAAAACTCGCCCCAGATTGGGGGACAGTTCACTGTTGAGTTGGATATTTTTCTTCGCTGCCATTTGACGAACGAATGTCAAACTCATATCGCAGAGACTACGAATACTGACGGGACTGATATCCAGCTCCAACTTCCCCGATTCAATTTTGGCGAGATCGAGAATGTCATTAATCAATTCCAGTAGGTGATTTCCACTCCGATCGATCGTCGCGATCGCTTTGATCTGGCGTTCGTTCAGTGAACCGAGGATGCCATCCTGTAAACTTTGTGCCATACCCAATACTGCATTCAACGGCGTGCGTAGCTCATGGCTCATATTGGCCAAAAACTCATCTTTGAGACGAGTTGCTCGCTCAAGTTCTAAATTTGTATGGGCCAGTTGTTCATTCATTTGGCGCAACTGAGCTTCTGACTGTTTCAACTCAGTAATATCTTCATAGGTTCCCAAAATACCCACAATTTCCCCAGAACTGTTGGTCAGCGGCACCTTGCTGGTTTGTAGCCAGTGTTGTTCTCCAGTACTATTTTGCAGCAGTTCTTCGTAATTCAATTTCGCAATACCCTGGTTAATCACATCCGTATCATCGGCCTGGTATGCAGATGCAAAGTTGATCCAAGGCATCTCGAAATCTGTTTTTCCTAAGATTTCATTGGCATCAGGTAATCCTGCATCTTGGGCAAAGGCCCGATTGCAGCCTAGGTAATGCAACTGTCGATCTTTCCAAAAGACCCGTTGAGGAATAGTATCCAAAATGGTTTGCAGCATGGCACGGGATTCTTGCAAAGCTTGTTCCGTATGTTTACGTTCTGTGATATCCGTTAACGTCCCGACATAGCCCACTACAGCTCCGTCTGCATCCATTTCTGCGGCTACCTGACAATAGAACCAATTGATCGTTCCATCGGGACGCAAATGTCGCCCTTCTACGGCTTGAACATGGGGGTTACCATCAACTAATTCGTTGTCAAATGCATTCCTACTAATGGATCCTACATAAAATATTTCTCGATCGTCCGGATGTAAAGCATTGAGCCAGCCTTGCCCTAGCGCGGATTCCTTGGGTCTGCCAGTCATTTCGCTCCAGCGATCGTTGACATAAACGCAGTTTCCTGGGTGATCAAATTGGAAAATTGCCACAGGTGCTGCCGCTGCCAAGGTTGCATAGCGCCGTTCACTTTCCCGCAGTGCTTCTTCAATCCGTTTGAGGTGAGTCAGGTTACGAGCACTAATGACGGCTCCAGAAATGGTTTGATCCGCTTCTCGATAGGGAGACAGGCTGAAGTTGACAAATTGAGGATCGGGATTCCCAGGTAATTCCAGCCACATACTGTACTGATGGGTATTCCCTAGGAAACACTCGTCTAGTTGGGCTTTGAGGATTTGATCAAACGCAACCTGCCCCATGACTTCATTGACCCGCCGACCGACCATTTCCTGACTAGATTTTCCATGATCCTGTTCTGCGGATTGGTTCACTACTTGATAAACGTAGTTGCGATCGATCAACAGCATGCCATCGTCCGTTGCATTCACCATCCGCTCATAACGGCGCAGGGATTGCTCTGCTTCTTTGCGATCGCTGATGTCAATCAATGTACCCACATAGCCAATTAATTGCCCTTGAGCGTCAGTTTCAGCCACTACGTTGGTATAGCACCAAATGATGCGACCGCTGGGATGGACATGGCGGCTCTCCGTCTGGTAGCCTTCGCCTAAGCCTTCCCCCTGCTGAAACTTTCTAGCCCAATCCTGAAAGATGCGATCGCGATCTTCAGGATGGAGCGTATCAAAACAGCCGATTCCTAGGGCCGACTCCAGCGATCGTCCCATCATTTTGCCCCATTGACTATTGACATAGATACATTGGCCTTGGGCATCTAAGCGAAAAATAGCAACAGGAGCAGATTCCGTGAGCGTGGCATAACGATGTTCGCTTTCCCGCAGGGCGATTTCTACCTGTTTACGATCGGTAATATCAATGGCGGTGGCGATCGCCATCACCACTTGGTCACCTTGCCGAATGGGGCCTGTTGTGACTTGATACCAGGCGGTATTGCCTGAGTCATCAATGTAGCCTTCGACTTCATATTCCACGGTTGCCCCATGCTCAAAGACTTGAATCAGTCCTTGATCCTGCTGGGCGTGATACTGCGGGAGAACACAGTCGCGATAATGTATGCCTAGAAAATCCTGGGGAGACTTTCCGCTCAAAGTCCGATTGATGTAAGTAATTCGACCTTGACGATCGTAGGTCACAATGATCCCAGGCGCATTCTCCACCATCGCCTGCAATCGCGCTTCCGAATCCTTTAGCGCTTGTTCAACTTGTTTGCGATCGGTAATTTCGTAGTTAATCCCAATCATCCGGATGGGTTGGCCCTGGTCATCACGTTGAACTAGGGCAGACGCTTTGATCGTGTGAATCGTTCGATCGGGATGAATAATGCGAAATTCCAGGTCAAAATCTAGTTCCCCGCATGCGGCTTGATACAGAGCCTTCTCCACCCGAGGCCAATCTTCAGGATGGATGCATTGTGCCCAGACTTGGCAGAGGTCTTCATCTTCCCTGGGTTGCACGGCGTACAGTTCATACATCCGTCCATCCCAGAAGCGACGGTTCTCCGCAATATGCCATTCCCACGTTCCGATCGCCCCTGATTGCAACGCCAGAGTCAGGCGATCGGAAAGGTTATTCAATTCTTCTTCCGCCTGTTTGCGGTGGGTAATATCCACATGACAGCCCACCATCCGTATAGGCTGACCATCGTTATTCCATTCAATAATGCGTCCGGCACAAATCACCCAGACGATTGACCCGTCCTTATGGCGGTAGCGCACTTCGTTGTGATAAGAACTCTGTCCCCGGCTGCGGGCGTGCTGTTCAAACGAGTTCAACAAAATGGGTAGATCTTCAGGAAGTACCAAGGTTTGCCAAGTTTGAGGCACATTCGGTAACTCGTGATCTTCGTAACCAAACATCTGCTTGAACATTGGACTGAGATAGGTGGTGTTACCCGTGATATCCCAATCCCAATAGCCCGCGATCGCGGATTCTAGAATGGACTCCAAAACATTCAGTTCTGTCCGCAGCTGAGTGGCTTGTTGTCGATCGCCCTCAGCCTGCCGTAGATCGGTAATGTCGTGGGCAGATCCCACCACCCGATAGATCGTTCCGGCATCATCCCGGAGGGGAAAGCCGTGGACAATGACCCAGCGCACTTCTCCATTAGGGCGCAAAATCCGAAATTCGGTGTGACAAATCTCTCCATGCATCACTTGTTGGATTTCTGCCACGACCCGATCACGATCGTCGGGATGGACGGACTCCTGCCAGATGGACGGGTTCTGGTATAGAGCTTCACAGGGACGCTGCCAGATCCGTTCATAACCCGGACTGATGTAGAGGGTCTGACTAAAATCTGCGGTTTGAATCACAAAGGCTTCTTCAACCGTTTCTGCCAGTTGGCGGAAAATTTCTTCCCGTTCCCGCAGGCGGTTTTCCGCTTGTTTGTAAGACGTTATTTCGCGGGTGATGCAGACAATCCCAATCGGTTGGTTGCGCTCGTTGCAGCAGAGACTTTTAGTGGTCAGGAAATAGCGCTGTTCTCCAGCGATCGTGACAGCATGTTCGGTTTCTCGTGGTTCCCCCGTTTGCCAAATCTCCAACTCCTCGTCATGGATCCGTTGAGTTTCCTCTGGTTCCATGAAATCCTTGACCGATCGTCCGACAATCTGGCTGGGTTGCAGTTTCAGCCACTGAGCTGCAGTCTGGTTAACGATCAGGTACTGCCCCTGGACATCTTTGACATAAATGGCTTCGTTCGCCGTATCGATGATATTGTGCAATACTTTTTGGCGTTTTTGTAGCTGCCCTAGCCCCTGCCACAGGAGGCTAAATAATCCAATCGCCGTAATTCCCAGAAAGCCCCATTCCTTAATCAGTAGAAGCTGGGCAGGCGGCAATCCTGCTCCCACCCCAATGGCCAAGAGGCGATCGGCCCAGGTCATCCACAACCATCCAAAAAGGCTATAAAGTAGCGTGATGCCCCCAGCAAAATAGGGCAATTCGATCGAGGACTGGCGTGACACAGGTAAAGAAAATTGTTGCCAAGCTCGCCATTGATCCTCGGAAAAAGCCACAATATTTACCCCTATCAACAGAATGTTCACGGTTGGTTGAGAATGGGTCTCAATCAGGCTCCGTAAAGAAGAAATAACAATTCTAGGATGGAGATCGGCTTCGATCCATATCCTGCATTCCTCTGATTACCAAAATTCCCGATAAATCCCCAGGAATAACGGGAGTGATAGGATCGAACAATATCCCCTACGGCATTTCCGAAAGAAACTATGCAGGCTTTGGCATCTCTTTCCAATCCAGAACCCCGTGATTGGCAGCCCATTATTCAGCGCTTCAGGCACATTGTAGGCGATCGTGGTGTGGTGAAACGGCGGGAAGAACTACTGGTCTATGAATGTGACGGGTTAACCAGTTATCGCCAACGGCCCGCCGTCGTGGTGCTTCCTCGGACAACCGCCGAAGTTGCTGCCGTGGTCAAAGTCTGCCATGACTTTCAAGTGCCGTTTGTGCCGCGCGGATCGGGTACTGGCCTGTCAGGGGGAGCGTTGCCGATCGAAGAATGCGTTCTGATTACCACAGCATTGATGCGGCAGATTCTAGAGATTGACTTTGATAATCACCGGGTGACGGTGCAACCGGGGGTGATTAACAATTGGGTGACCCAGGCCGTCAGTGGGGCTGGGTTCTACTATGCGCCCGATCCCTCTAGTCAAATCATTTGCTCGATCGGCGGCAACGTGGCGGAAAATTCTGGCGGCGTCCATTGTCTAAAATACGGCGTCACAACGAATCACGTTTTGGGCATGACGATCGTGACGCCAACGGGAGAGGTGATGACGATCGGGGGCGACGTGCCGGAAATGCCCGGTTACGATTTGACCGGACTGTTTGTTGGCTCGGAAGGCACTCTGGGCATTGCCACGGAAATCACGCTACGCATTCTCAAAGCGCCGGAGTCGATTAAGGTGCTGCTGGCGGATTTCACCAGTGTGGAAGCGGCGGGGGCCACGGTTGCCGATATTATTGGCGCAGGTATTATTCCCGGCGGCATTGAAATGATGGATAACTTCAGCATTAACGCTGTGGAAGATGTGGTGAAAACCAATTGCTATCCCCGCGATGCGGAAGCCATTTTGCTGGTGGAAGTGGATGGACTGGAAGTAGAAGCGGCGGGCAATGCCCAGCGGGTGGCGGAATTGTGCAAAAAGAATGGGGCACGCAATGTCACCGTGGCCACGGAACCGGACGATCGCTTAACCCTCTGGAAAGGCCGCAAAGCGGCTTTTGCTGCCATGGGCAAAATCAGTCCTGACTACTACGTACAGGATGGTGTGATTCCCCGCACGAAGTTGGAATTTGTCCTCGGGGAAATTGCACGGCTAGGTAAAGAGTATGGCTATCCCGTGGCCAATGTGTTTCACGCGGGGGATGGGAATTTGCATCCGTTGATTTTGTATAACAACGCGATTCCCGGCGAGTTGGAAAAGGTGGAGGCGTTGGGGGGAGAAATCCTCAAGCTCTGCGTACAAGTGGGGGGTAGCATTTCCGGTGAGCATGGCATTGGTGCGGAGAAGCGCTGCTACATGCCCGAAATGTTTTCCGAGGCGGATTTAGAAACCATGCTGTGGGTACGCCGATCGATCGACCCCCAGGGCATCGCCAATCCAACAAAAATTTTCCCAACGCCTAAAACCTGCGGGGAAGCAGCTCGATCGATCGCAGCCCAGGAATTTCCTAACGTTGAGCGGTTTTAACCCATTTGAGCGTTTAGGGATTTGCCAAGAAATAATATCCCCTCTTCATCCCCCCACCCTCCTACCCTTTTACTCTCCTACCCCCTA
>NZ_JBLZFX010000053.1:0-40972 GCF_050753345.1 Alkalinema pantanalense CENA528
AACGCAGCAGGCTTGTGGAACTTCTACTTAGATGCAGCATAAGTTAGATAACAGTCAGGGCAAACCCTGTCCCAGAGCTGGTTTTATTTCCCAACAACTCTAATGATTAAGCCACTGCTCAGTTTATGCCAGCGAATATTTAAAGTTCGTAATGTTAACAAACGTTGTACCAATCTCTGGCTACCATAGGCAATGAGTCCCATGGGAATTGCTGCACCTAATCCAAAAATTAACAATAGGAGTAAAGCCTGGGTAAATTTTTGGTTAATGGATACCAGCAAAATACTACTCAGAACCGGCCCAGCGCAAGGAGTCCAGAGCAAGCCCAGCTGGGTTCCAATTAGAAATTCGCCCCCCAGTCCACCTTGGGTCGGTTCTTTGACCCAGCGGGAAATGGGTAGTCGGCTAAATAGCTGGTAACTTCGATCGGGAAACCCAGTGAGAATTCCTAAAACTAACAGGAGCACGATCGACAATTCGCGCAAGAGACTCATGAACCCCGCAAACCATTGAGTGCTGACGCCTAACAGACTTCCTGTGATCGCAAAGCTCAAGACTAAGCCACTGATTAAACAGAGGGGCCCAAGGCGATGGGTGGTCAGCGATCGTCCTAAAAGAATCGGCAAAATTGGCAGGACACAGGGTGAAAAAACGGTTAAACTGCCTGCGAAAAAGACAAGACCGATCGAAAGGGAGGTTGCCGCCATGGATTAACCTAACAATTTACCCAGGGTTTGCTCTGTTACGTCGTAGGCTCCTTCCCCAATGTGGTCATACTGAATGACACCTTGGCGATCGGCTAGAAAAAGGTGAGGCCAATACTCATTGTTGTAAGCTTTCCACATGGTAAAGCGATTATCGATCGCGATCGGGTAGGTAATGCCATGCTGCTGAACGGCTCGTTTGACATTGCCCACATCCCGCTCATAACCAAACTCAGGGGTATGAATGCCAATTACCCGGAGTCCTTTAGCCGCATACTGCTGATGCCAACGGAGGATGGAAGGTAATGTTCGTTGGCAGTTAATACAGCCAAATGTCCAGATTTGAATTAAAACAACATTCCCTTTGAGATCTCGGATTGATAGCGGAGCAGAATTGAGCCACTGGTCAATATCTTGAAACTCAGGCAGCATAGGTTGGGTTGAAGCCGAACGCTGGGGGGCTGCGGAACTGGAGGCATTTGCATTTGCTGATGGGGAAATATCTGAGGTGGCTGAAGATTGTGGAGGATGGGCAGTACAAGCGATCGTTCCACCCATACTTGCCATCCCCAATCCTAGGTACATCAGCATCTGCCGTCTATCGAGGGAAGAATAACTCATCGCGGCTTGGGGAAGACCTAATTACTTTTCTGTTCTTTCATGTCGTCACCCTTCATGGCGTCACCATCTTTCTCCATGGCGTCACCATCTTTCTCCATGGCGTCACCTTTCATGTCGTCACCATCTTTCTCCATGGCGTCACCTTTCATGGCATCACCATCTTTCTTCATGGCATCACCATCTTTCTTCATGGCGTCACCTTTCATGGCGTCACCTTTCATGGCGTCATTCTTCGTGGTTTCGGTCTTCGTCGCATCTCCTTTCATTGCATCACCCGATTGAGGGGTGGTTGTACTACAAGCGACGAGGCTTCCTGTCATTAGAAGTCCTAAACCCGTCAGTACCAAATTGCGGCTGAGCTTCATCATATTTCTCTGTGAGACGTTTCTAAATATAGTAGGAGGTTACGAAGATAGGTACGTTGTTTAGGTGAAGATTGGATTGCTTCAGATTAGAAAATGTTGAGGAATCTTCTCCACTAGCCACAGACCTATAAACTGCTATAACACCCGAGAGTCGATCGACTTGTACGATCGACTCTCGGGATTGCTTGACTATAGTGAACCATAGTGATCTGAGTGAATGCTGAGAAGGCAATAAGGTTGGCCTAAGAAAGGTTGACCTAAGATTTTCTTGCTATCTATTTCCCGATCCAAAAAATCCCGGATCCCCTAACAACTGTAGGCAAATTCTAGGGTGGATCGGTCACGAGTTAGCAGAATTAGTTCAGGGCAAACAAGTTTGCAAGTTAGCAATGGATCCATCGCAAGCATTCTATTCAGTTCACAGAATCCTGTTCAATTATGAAAACTTGATAAGCGTCAATACCAGCGAGAAGCTTTTTGGCTCAAGATTTGCTAGACCTGAGGGTATCTGGTTTCTTTCAGATAAAAATAAGTTTGCTTTTCTGCTCAATGACCTGCAATGCTCCTGATCTGATTAATACTCTGTGACTGACTGAGTAATTAATTTCGGGTTATTAATTCTAGGTTGATGACCTTTAAAGCTCTTGAGATTGTGTATTAAATCTGCTGGTCGCAGCAGTCAAGATAAGAATAGGTAAGTCCCTGGGATCAGCAGGAACAATAAAAATTTATTTTTAGTAAGAGCAAAAAAATTACATTCGTTTGAAGAGTGCGATATAGTCAGGATATCACTTTCGAATTATATCTAGGGTGTTGTGATTCTTCACCTCTGCAAACATTTACTGAGTGAAGATTATGTTTTTCAGGAACCTTGCCAAACTCAGAGATGAACGGTGGGTATACCAATCTTGCTTAAAAGGCAAGCAATTCTTTGGCGCTCCAGTGATTGCACAAAGGGTTTCGGCTGTTCGGATCCCAGGCGGTTTAACGCCGCCGTAGTAGGTTGCCTCTCTAACGGATTTACTCTACATCATTCCGTTGACTTGGCAGTTTGGCATTGCATGGCCAATTGGTTTTGAAAAGTCAGAAGGGTCGGGTTCTCAATCTTTTCGGAATCCTGTTGACCCATGGGCTGCTAACTTGATGAATGTATTCATGATCGGATGACATTTGTGTGAATAGTTCAGCATGATGCTTTTCTAAATCGATCGTTCGTTTGTAAGCTTTGCAAGCCCCATCGATCGAGAATGATTTGTGATTGTCTCAATTATTCAGTTTTCTCTATGTTGGTTACTCTGATCTCAATATTCAAGACGGAATTGACCTGTGTTAAAATTGGCTCAGCATTTCGTTTAACCAGAAAGTTTTAACGACGCTAATGGTTTAGACGATCGGAAGATTTTGTCATTCATCACAGATCTGTTGCGCGTTATTAATTTACCTAGGAAGCGGTTGGAAGAAAACCTTGTCATCCAACTGACAAGTTGCCACTAGCATTTCTACTTCCATTGCTAGGAAACCTCTGAGATTGGTACGAGTAAAAGTTAATTAGTTTCTTGGGAAGTTGGATAGGGACTTGTAAGTCTTTATTGATGACTCTCTTCATCCATCACTCTGAGTAGGTGGAGTTAGTGTGTATTTAGGTGAAATATTATGATGACTATCCAGGCATTACAAATTCTCCACCAAGGAGTCACGATTTGGAATGAGTGGAGATTGACGAATCTGAACTTGGAGCGTTCAGGAGAAATTTTGACGCCACAGTTACAGTTTGTGAATTTACGAGGAGAAGATTTGAGGTGGTTTGATCTGCGAGAGGTTGACTTAAGTTGTGCGGACTTACGGAATGCAGATTTGCGCGAAGCTGATTTACGACGCTGTAATTTACGAGGAGCACTCCTCAATGGCGCACACCTTCAACAGGCGCTATTAAGTCATGCGCAATTAGAAGGTGCAAACTTAACAGGTGCAAACCTAGAAGGGGCTTTCCTCCGGGGTGCAAAGTTAAATGATGCCTATTTAAATGGTGCCAACTTATGTCAAGCCGATTTAACTGATATTCAGTTGCACAATACTTGTATTACAGATGTGTTATTAGATTGTTGACCTGGATGATTGATTAAGAGATGAATAATACAGATCAGTTCCTTCTAGAAAGCAATTGATAATTCATATCTTCATCAATCATTGCCAACTGATTGGATAACTTGTTTGATAACGTGCTTAGCACTTGCCTCTCCATCTAAAATCTGGACTTTTCTCTGGATTTGGCTTCTATTTGAAATATTCGGAGTTTCTATGAGTTTGAATTCTCCCCGTGTTAGCATTGGCCTCCCGATTTACAATGGCGATCGTTATCTGACAGCTTGTTTAGAGTCCCTTCTACAGCAAACCTTTACCGATTTCGAAATTATCATTTCAGATAATGCTTCAATGGATACCACTGGGGAGATTTGTCGTGAGTTTGCCCGCCGGGATTCCCGGATTCGTTATTACCGCAATGAAACGAATGTCGGGCCAGTGCCTAACTACAATCGGGTTTTTGATTTGGCGACTGGGGACTATTTTCGGTGGATGGCCCATGATGATGTTTGTGCACCAGAGTGGTTAGAACGCTGTGTGACTGTACTAGATAGTCATCCAGAAGTGGCTCTTTGTTATACAAAGATGTGTGTGATTGATGATAGTGGTCAAGTTATTGATCACTATAGTTATGACATCGGCTCCCAACACCCAAATACACCTCGACGATTTCGGAATTTGATCTGTGTGGATCATCGTCGTCATTCCGCGATCGAAATCTTCGGATTAATGCGCCGGGATGTTCTGCTGAGGATGCCCCACCAAGGATTATACGCGCGGGCGGATAGTGTCTTTTTAGCGCGGGTGGCCTTATTCGGACAATTTTACGAAGTGCCTGAATTTCTCTTTTTTAACCGGGATCATGGCGATCGATCGTCACGGGTTGCCTCCATCTCCATTCGTAGCAGCACCCAAGTGGCGAAATGGATCGGCGTTGGCCCCCTGCCCCCAACGGAATGGTTTAATCCGGCTAAGATGGGACAATTAACCTTTCCAGAATGGAATTTGGCGGGGGAATATTGGAAATCCATTGCTTTACCGGATTTGAACGGACAAGATCGGGCCTTGTGCTACATTTACTGGGCCTACTGGCTGGTGCGGAATGTGCCAAAACTGCTAAGAGATGTTTTGATCGCGCTGGAATTGATTATTCGACGCCTAGGACGATCGACCCCTACACAGGTTGGCCCTGCTTAGATAAACTTCCGATAAGGTTTGATAACAGTTTTGAAGTAATTGGTCTGCCTACGATCGGTTCAAGCGACAATAGCAGTGGAGGTGAGCAAAATGCGCCACACTGCTTGGATACTCCGGAATCTAGAATACCGACTGGCTGAGATCATATTGGTGATCCTAGCGCTGATGATTGCGTTACTCGTAATTGCGCCGTTAGCAGTCTAATCCATGGCGACGAGACATGTTTACAAAATATGTTCAAAAGACATGTTCACAAGTCTTCTAGGGAATCAATTCAGCTAGCCAATTCGGTTACGCGCAAGGAAATTGAACGATTTCTCCCAGCGATCGTGTGCGTGGTGTTTGAGCAGGACAGTGCTTTGGCATAACGGTACTTTGGTCTGTCTGAATTTAAGGCTTACCTAAGTATCGTTCCAGCGCGGGCGAAAAGACTTCATAAATCAAGGTTAAAGGCTGGCCTCGGTGCCAGAATAAATAATGCCGTCCCCAGAAAGGGCCAGGATGACCGAATGCCTCAGCAATTTCTGGGGAATGACCGTAGTAAATGCCTTGGACATCGCGGTAGAGTTCCGTGCGCAGTTTTGCCAAACTGGCCCAAATAGGCAACGATCGGTTTTGCAAATACTCATCCACATGGCTCTGCTCCCACCAGGAGGCAGCGTAGGCTGTGCGTTGGCCACCATTCATCAGCCAGACTTGCCGCCTCACCCGTGGCCCCGGCACTTGCAGAATTTGCTCCGGCGCACGATCGCGGAATAATCCGACAGGGGACATGTCGATGAGGTCGATCGTCGTGGGTTCGCCCGTTAGCAATTGCAAATACCGCGTCGGTGAACCATCCCCTAGCAACACCATTTGCCACGCCGGAGCAAGCTGATTGTGGGGGAGTCCCTGCTGAATTTGGGGCTCAGTCCCTGCCCAGATCGGATCTAGGGCATACCAAGCCGTAAGCGTAGAAGAGTCCGGAGTTCTAAAAGTTGCAGTCAAGGAACTTTACACAAGTTAATAGTTTGTTTCTGATCATAACGTGTGAATTGAAGCGCAAGGCGTCGATCGTTCCAGAGAGCCTGTGCTTTAGAGCAGCAAAAAGCGTTAAAGAACAGCAGTAAACTCTGACTCAAAACCCGACTAAAATTATCGGCTTTAAAAAACCTATTAAACCATGGGTTCCGTCCCTGCCCTAGAATAGATTTTTGGTTCTGCTGAACTGCGATCGGGATGCGCCAGACATCCACGGGCGATCGTATTCTGTCTAAACTGAACCACGCATTCTGAATTACGCACTGACTCACACGCATTGACTCACACACATTGACTCACGCCATGTTGAACCCAAATCTGGATGAAGTCCAGTTAACAAAAGACGACTATGAGCGTTATTCGCGGCACATCATTCTGCCCCAGGTGGGCGTCGATGGCCAGAAACGCCTCAAAGCAGCCAGTGTGCTGTGCATTGGAACCGGCGGCCTCGGTGCCCCCCTCCTGCTGTACTTAGCCGCAGCGGGAATTGGTCGCATCGGTATTGTGGATTTTGACGTGGTGGATACGTCGAACCTGCAACGTCAGGTGATCCACAGCACATCCAACGTCGGGAAGCCCAAAATCCTCTCCGCCAAAGAGCGAATTTTAGAAATCAATCCCTTCTGCCAAATTGATCTATACGAAACGCGCCTCAGTTCCGAAAACGCGCTGGATATCATCCGCCCCTACGATGTGGTGATTGACGGAACGGATAACTTCCCCACCCGCTACCTGGTGAATGATGCCTGTGTGCTGCTGGGTAAACCCAATGTCTACGGCTCGATTTTCCACTTTGAGGGTCAGGCAACGGTCTTTAACTACAAGGGTGGTTGGGTGCGTCCTGAGGGTTGGGAGCAGCTCTCGCCCCAGGAAAAAGCGGAACAGCGCAAGGCAGGCAAGGATTGGCTTTACGATTCCGAGGTGCCTGGGCCGAATTATCGTGATCTGTATCCCGATCCGCCGCCTCCTGGGTTGGTGCCCTCCTGCGCTGAAGGGGGTGTGCTGGGCATTCTGCCGGGGGTGATTGGCACCCTGCAAGCCACGGAAACGGTGAAGATTATTCTGGGTGTGGGGACAACCCTCAGTGGCCGTCTGCTGCTGTACGATGCCTTGAACATGCGATTCCGGGAACTGAAGCTGAACTGCAATCCCGATCGGCCTGTGATTGACAAGCTGATTGACTACGATGAGTTCTGTGGCATTCCCCAAGCCAAGGCTGCTGAAGCTGCGGCTCAGAGTGAACTGTCTGAAATGACGGTAAAGGATCTCAAGCAGTTGATTGATAGTCCAGCGGATGACTACGTGTTGGTTGACGTGCGCAATCCCCACGAGTTTGACATTGGCCGCATTCCCGGTTCCGTGCTGATTCCTTTACCGGATATTGAAAACAGCAACGGTATTGAGAAAGTCAAAGATGCTTTGGGTAATAAAAAACTGATCATTCACTGTAAGTCCGGTGCGCGATCGGCTAAAGCGCTTGGGATTTTGAAGGAAAAAGCAGGTCTTCAAGGCACCAATGTGGTAGGTGGAATTCTCGCTTGGAGTCGCGAAATTGATCCTTCAGTACCGGAGTATTAACCCCGTTCTAGAGGATTAACCGAAACAACCACTCTATCCTAGAAAGGCAAGGAAAAATCCTTGCCTTTTCTTTTGGTGTTTATGTTGCCATGAGTGGCTACCGTTCCATAGCTTCTACCGATTTTGGAACTGCTGCGGTGAGAATTTCATTGCCCGTTGCCGTCACTAACACATCATCTTCAATGCGAATTCCAATCCCGCGCCACCGATCGGGCACTTCCGGTTGGCCTTCTGCGGGTTGAAAATCAGGGCGAATGTAAATTCCTGGTTCAACCGTGATCACTTGCCCCGGTGCAAAGCTGTACCAGTTATCCCCCGTTTTCCGCCCACCAATATCGTGCACATCCAAGCCGAGCCAGTGCCCTGTACCATGCATAAAGAAAGGCTTGTACTTGTCTTCCTTGATCAAGTCTTCGAGATCGCCCTCGAGTAATCCCAATGACAGTAATCCTTCTGTAATCACTCGCACCGCCGTTTCGTGGAATTGCTTCCAAGGATTTCCGGGCTGCACTTGATCGATCGCGGCCAGTTGCGCCTTCAACACCAATTCGTAGAGAATGCGCTGTTCTTCGGTGAATTTATCGCCAACGGGGAACGTGCGGGTAATGTCGGAATTGTAATAGTCGTAGGAACAGCCCGCATCAATTAACAGCAAGTCCCCATCCTGCATTTGTCGGGTGTTTTCCGTGTAGTGCAAAATGCAGGCATTTTCTCCAGAAGCCACGATCGACGGATAGGCGGGTCCCAATCCACCCCGTAGACGAAATAGCCGTTCCATTTCTGCTTGCAACTCGTATTCGTAGAGTCCCGGCTTGCGATGGTCAAGGGCTAACTGATGGGCTTCCGCTGCAATCTCTACAGCCTTGCGCATCAAGCTAATTTCATAATCGCTTTTATGCAATCGGAGTGAACTGATTAGCAGTAAGGGATCTTCGATCGAGAGTGGCCCAAATCCTGTACGATCGTAGCCTCTCACAAAGCGTTGAAACAGTCTCAAAATCCGATTGTTGAAACCATTGTCTCGACCTAGGTGATAGTAGAGACGATCGGCCTTCTCAACGTATTTCGGTAAATGTTCATCTAACTCCGTAATCGGGTAGGCAATATCCGCGCCATACTCTTCCTTGGCCGCTTCCACACCCACTCGATACCCCGTCCAAGTTTCCTTGTCCCGATCCTTGGGTTGCACGAAGAGAATATACTTGTGTTCCTCATGGTGTGGCGCAAACACAGCTACCGCATCCGCTTCGTTAAATCCCGTCAGGTAATAGAAACTACTATCCTGCCGAAAGTTATATTCCACATCGTTATGCATCACAGCATGGGAAGCCGATCGAAAAATAGCCGTTCCGCTCCCAATTTTGGTGAGCAGTTGTTCACGACGTTGGCGGAATTCAGGATGCATAGGCGAGGGTTAGGAAAGCTACAGCTTCTATCCTAAACCTTTCTTTCCGTGGGTGCGTCAGATGAAGGCGCGGGTTGGGATGGAGGCCGATTCGCGATCGCCCAAGCCCGAAAGGTCTTATAAGCTGCGTTCCAGCTATCCGTTTGCGCCTGCTGAATAAAGTTCGTGATTTGACTGGCTAGCTCACGCCCTGGAAAAAATTGACTCTCTGGGCAAACTTGGTAAGCCCCATTCTGTAATTGATTGATTTTCAACTGAGATTGAGAGAAACGCCAAACTTCCTGAACACCTAGCGCTGCATAGATTTCTAAATGAGTCCGAGAAGTTACATCAATCTCGATCGCCAAATCCGGCGGGGGATCAACCTCCAGATCCAAGCGCTTCCGCCCCTGAACCGCGATCGCGTTAGTAATATAAAAGCACTGATCCGGTTCAATCCCAGTCCCTAAAGACCGTTTGCTCAGGGTCGTTGAACCGAGGGGATAGGCCATAATCTCCCACTCAATCAGTAAAATTTTGACCCCATCGCCCAAACAATCTTGGTAGGATTCCTGTTCTGGGGAGGGAGCCATCACTTCTAATAAGCCTTGGTAATAGGCAATGCGACTAGTCCGTCGATCGCCTAAATCCAGCAAAATGGTTTCAAATTCTGTCCAGTCAATATCCCGCAGCAAAAGCCGCTCGCCAGGTAAAACTTGAATTCGACTAAGTTCAACCAGCACTGCGTTCCACCGTGATGGATAGAGGACAGAGATCGAGAACTGATACAGTCCCCAGGAATATTCTGAGGGAAATCTTAAATGCATTAGGAGATGCGTTGCGGTGTAGGTAATGTTGAGCAAAACCTACACCGACATTTTGATTCTAGGACTTCTATCCTAAAACCTGAATCACCATGCCATCCTTCGGCAGATCGGCCTTAGACAAACTCACCGTCATGCCAGATTTACGCACTGGGGTCCCCGTCATCAGGTTGATAAAGGCATCCACCCCCGCCAGATCACATTGTTGACCTTTGGCCGCGCCCGTTTTGTACTGGGTTGGCACCACAATTTTAGGATTCAGCACCTTGATAGCCGCCTTGGCTTCCTCGGGATTGTAGGCTTTGGGGCCACCGCCGACGGGGATAAACACCACATCTGGGCTACCCATGAGAATCTTTTGCTCCAGACTAATGGGAGCCGCCGCCCCGCCTAAATGCAGCATCGTCAGGCCGCCTTGAGTCCAGCGCCAAGCCACATTAGTGCCAAACTGACGCCCCCCCTTGCGATCGTGATCCGTCGAGATCCCCTGGAACTTAATGCCCTTGACCTCGTAAACCCCCGCCTCATAGAGCAACTGCGGATTTCCGGGTACCACATCGATCGCCCCTTCATCCAAAAGCTGGCTGCTAATCAGCACCAAGTCTGTGTCCACCTTGGGTGCAGGATAGCCAGCGGTACAGCCTAGGGGCCGGAAAGGGTTGACCAAAATCCGTTGGCCACTCCCTGTAATCAAAAAGCTCATGTGGCCGAGGGAGCGTAGCGTGACGCCGCTACTTTGCGCCCAGCTTCGGGTGCCTGTCATGCTCGTACCGATCGCTGCCAGGGTGCCAGCGCCCATGTAACCCAACAATTGCCGACGTTTCATTGACTTCTCCTAACGGTCAGGGGGCAAGCCGTGCACGTTAAATCGTCACAAACTGCCCTGCAAAACTCATAACGCAAAACTGGTTATTTTCGATCGCTTGCCTCCCGCAAAAAGTTCCGCAACAGATCTTTTCCGGCTTGGGTCAGGACACTTTCCGGGTGAAACTGGACGCCCTGGAGGTGGGGATAGTCGCGGTGACGCACTCCCATGATCGTCTGATCTTCCACCCAAGCCGTAATTTCCAGCACAGCGGGGCAGGTTTCCCGTTCAATCACAAGGCTGTGGTAGCGAGTGGCCGTCATGGGATTTTCTACCCCCGCGAAAACGCCTGTGCTGGTGTGGCTGACCTGGGAGACTTTGCCATGCATCAGTTCCGGCGCAGAGATCACCTTGCCGCCAAAGACTTGGCCAATGCTTTGGTGGCCTAAGCAGACGCCTAAGAGTGGGATCGTTGGCCCGAGTTCGCGAATCACGGCCATGGAAATGCCCGCATCATCCGGAGTCCCCGGCCCAGGAGAAATCACAATCCCATCGGGAGCCAGTTCACGAATCTGGTCTAGGGTGATTTGGTCATTGCGAAACACTTGGATTTCCTGGGCGATCGGAAACTCAGCACCGAGCTCGCCCAAATACTGCACGAGGTTGTAGGTAAAGCTGTCGTAGTTATCGATAACAAGGATCATGGGTCGAGGAACGGGGAATTGCGCAGAATTACCCTATCCTAAAGCAGCAAGTAGCACGACGACTAATTTCGGCAAAATCAGGCATCCTGCAACTAGCAGCGCCGCTAGGGCAGAGATGAGGACGGCTCCAGCCGCACAGTCCTTCGCAATTTTGGCTAGCTCATGGTAAGTCTGCTTGACGGTTAGATCTACGACCGCCTCCAATGCTGTATTCAGAAGTTCCATGGCCAGCACTGCCCCGATCGTCAGGCCAATCACCGCCAATTCCACAACTGTAAGCTGTAGCCACCACCCCAATCCGATCGCGGTCAGGCCCACAAACGTATGAACCCGGAAGTTCCGCTGGGTTTGAAAGGCATAGCTCAGACCCATCCAGGCGTAGCGAAAACTGGTAAGTAGGGTTGGAGCGACCTGCCAAGCGAAATCGCGCTTGAACTGCACGACTTTGCCATCGGGACGTTTCGGCGTTTGAGTGGGCAGTTCCTGGGACATAGGGGTTTGAGGTGAATTTCTTAGGAGACGCGAGTGCTCACGTAGCTGTAAACAACCTTACCAAAGTTCAGCGGGTACGATCGCGCCGATCAACTGAACCATCAACACGGAGTCAAACCATCAACGGAGTCGAACCTAGAGGAAATCTACTGAAAGATCAACCATCTGAAGCAGGGTTTGTTGCTGATTCAGCATTCGTTCCAAACTCTGATCGTCCGGATGATCCCATCCTAGAAGATGAAGCAACCCATGGGCTGCCAACCAGGCAAGCTCGACTTTTATAGAATGCCCTTGGGAAGCGGCTTGCCGCTCAGCGGTTGCCACAGAAATAATGATATCTCCTAAATACAACGGTTCTTCCTCCGGCAAGTCGGGGGCGTCTACTTCTAAGGCGGCAAAGGAGAGAACATCGGTGGGCTGATCTTTTTGTCGGAAATCCCGGTTGAGGGCGTGAATTTCGTCGTCGTCAGTTAACCGTAGACTCAGTTCATAGGCGTGATGGGGGTGGAGTGGATCCCCTTCATCATCCGTTGGCACTAAGGCTGTTAACCATCGATCGAACCAAGCTTCCCAAGTTTCCAGCGCGATCGGGGCTGAAGTGGATTTATGAAACACATCTTGGACACTCACTTCAACTTGCATCGGGAAATTTGAGGTAGCAGCCATGCAAAATTACGAGTTCAGGATTGACTGAGATTCAGGACTGGCGCAGGCAGGACTTACCGAGTAATGTAAGCCAAACCGACTAGGAGGCCCAAGAGGCCAAGGGTCGTCAGTGCAAAGTGAAATAACGACTTGCCCCCTTGGCGCACCATATTTCGCATGGCGAGCTTGACGTAGCTAGGGGGTTTTTCTGAGTCAGTGGAGACAGGCGCTTCGGATGGAGGGGGTGAGGAAGACATGGGACAGACTCAAGGGTAATCAAATGACGGTCAAGCGTTGAATGCCTTAATTTTAAAGCCTCTTGCTAAAATCCGTTCAACAGAGCAGTCTGCTTCGTTGGAAAAAATCATTAAGTGCCACTGTGAAGCGCCCTAATCTTCAAAAATGGGGGAAAACCGAAATTAAAATGTAGTCTTTTTCAGGATGGCAGCCCTGAGGAAATAACTTATAACGTGACAAGATAGCAGCGATCGTCCTATCCGGCGGATGAATATTCCCCTAAACTCAGGAGGTCTTAATCCCGGCAGGCGCGCTGCTCCCATAGGAGAAAATACGCATATGAAATCACTTGATTGGCGAACGAATTGGCAAAAAGGCGTTGTTGCGATCGCCCTTTCCCTGGTGCTCGTGATCACCGGCTGCCAGACCAAACCGCCCTCCCAGTTTGCCCAAGCACAGCAGGACAGTTCTAAACCCAAGGTGACTGCCGTCGCCAAGAATGCTACCCAAGGCGGCGAGTTCAACAAGTTCTTCCCAAAACCGGGAGCCGGGTATGAGCGCGTCTACACCCAAGAGAAAAAAGGATTTGCCGAAGCCAAGTTGAAGAAAGATGGCAAAGAACTGGCAATGCTTGCCGTTTCGGATACCAAGAGTTTGCCGTCTGCGGCCCTCAAGTTTGCGAACGCAACCACAAAGATTGCGGGATATCCCTCCGTGGAAATGGGGACGACCCAAACCAGTGTGCTGGTGAAGGATCGCTACCAGGTCAAAGTGATTTCGAAATCACCCTCGTTTACTAAGGATGATCGCGCAACCTGGATCGGCAAGTTTGACCTGAAGGGCTTGGAAAAGCTGAAGTAATCTGGCTCAGTCCCGATTCCAGAACCATCCCTCCCATCACGATCGCACCTATCCACGATCGCTTGATTTTGACATTTGTATTAAGTACAGGATCCATTTTTTATGAGTAAGCCGATTTATGAGCTTGTCGATGAGTTGCCCACCGGGGGAACCACCGTAATGGCCTTGAATGCCCTGGATTTTGTTATTCCAGGCCAGTGGCAAAACCTGACCGGCTTTACCAATACGATTAAGGCCGTGACCGGGGAAACCGATGAAGCCATGATCCAAGCGATCGGAGATCGGGCCGTCTACCTCTACAACGACGAATCCCAGGGCTACCAGCGGGCGATGTGGCTCTACCAAACCGTAGACAATGCTTCCGGAGCCTTGGGCATGGCCGCCATGGCCAACAAGATTGGTCAGGATATTTCCTTCCTAGGCTTTTTAGATAATCTGACGCCCAAGCCCGAGAAGGCTCAGAGTATCGATCTCTGCGTCAAGCTGGTCGTGGAATTGGTCTCCTACTGCCAAATCAACGGAATTCCCGGTGACAGCATTGGTGACTTTCTAGCTGCCTTAGGAGACTACGGTGGAGAGTCCCTCATGCGGATGGTGGCGCTGATTTGCTTCGACGGCTTGATTCCCCTAGGTCCTCACTTTATCGACAAAGGACTCTCCACCCTGGGTGGCCTCTCGCCTCAAGAACTGGAGGGAAATCAAACCTTTAAGGGGGTTAATAGCTTGATTCCCGGTGGAGATACAGCAGGTAAGCTGGGCTTTATCGGCCAAAGCTTTGATTCAGTCAAGGGTTGGATGACAGATTTTGTGTCCAGCAAAGGACTGACCCAAGAAAATGCCCTGGGTAACTTGCAAAAGTTTGTCCAAATTTCGGCGGACAAGTTGGACTATGTGGGTGCATTCTTAGACGTTTCTGTCAAGTATTACACCCATACGGGAACCCAAACCTTGGCTCGACGTCTGATTGAGCGGGCGATCGCGGAAATCTAACACCTTTGGTGAGGGGTATGGAGGGGCGATCAAGAACCCCCCAGCGATCGCTTCCCATGCCTCTATCTTGCTGATAAGCTGAGATTCATAATTTGTAGCAATCTGTTATTCTTGACCATTAAATAGGCAAATATACTTTGAGATCGCGCAATCTCGGACAAGGTTGAGAGGAGTTAACCGTGCAAGTTGTAAAGGAGTACGTCCAGCGATGGTACGAAAGCGGGCTGGATCCCGATGAGTATATTTGCCATCGTAAGGACGGTAACATTGTCGAGATTGAAGAATCCACAACCGGCAAACGACGCACGGTTCTGACCTTTTGTACTAATGATGTGCTGGGCTTGACGCAGAACGAGTCGGTTAAGCAAGCTGCGATCGATGCCATTTTGCACTATGGCACCTCGAATAGCTCCACCTCGGTGTTGAGTGGACGGATTGATTTACACCGCCAACTGGAAACAGAAATTTCTCAGTTCAAGCATTTACCCCACACGCAACTCTTTCTCAATGCTTGGATGGCGATGCAGGCGCTGATGGATGCCTTCTGTCACTTAGCCATTCCGGTTCCGGAGTTTGAGCATACGCGGGAGACGCTAATTCTGACCGATGTGTTGAACCATGGTTGTATCGTCACCGCGATCGCCAATGCGGGAACGAGATCGGGGAAGTTATTCGGCCATAGTCCTCGGGTGCGAGTGCGAGCCTATCGCCACTGCGACATGGAGGACTTTGCTCGCAAGCTGCAACGCCATGCCCGTCCCGACGATCGCATTCTCGTTGTCTCCGACGCCGTCTTCTCGATGGATGGAGATGTGGTGCCGTTACTGGAAATGATCGACATTCTTTCCCACTATCCCGGTAGCACATTGGTGATGGATGAAGCCCATGCCAGTGGAGCCTTGGGTGGAACGGGTCGGGGCATTTATGAGCATTTTGGCATCAAGCCTGATTACGCGATCGAACGGGGCATCAATCCGTTGATCATGACGACGTTCTCCAAATTTGGAGCGTCTGTTGGGGCGGCCATTAGCTCCCACACCCCAGAATTGATTCCGTTGCTGAATGTGTCTCCCACCTCGATCGGCACCTGTTCCCTGGCTCCCCCCTTGACGGCTGCCGCGCTGCAAAGTCTGAAGGTTGTGCAGGAAAATCCTGAATTGGTACAGCGTTTGCAGGAAAATACCCGCTACCTACGGGGCCGCTTAGCTGAGCAGGGTTTTGATGCGATCGGAGAAACCAATGTGGTGCCGATTTTGCTACCGGAAGGAATTAGCCCGAAGGAATTTGCACGGGAACTAATGGAACTCGGGATTTGGGCCTCGGCGATTTGGTTTATTGCCAAACCTCGTATTCGTACAACGGTGACAGCAACCCATACTCGCGAAGAAATGGATGCCTTAGTCAGTGCGATGGTCACGGTACGCGATCTTCTATGCAAAACGACGATTAGTGCCTAATGCCAACACTTAAGGTTCAGCGCTTAAGGTGAAGTGACTCATGGGTTGACGGCTCTTCGTCAATCCTTTGCAAACCTAGCCGGAAATCTATCTGAAAACCCATCAAATTTCGATCGAGGGAGATTGCATCAGCAACCTCTCTTTTTTTTGAGTAAGTCTTAATCTGTTGTTCATAGTGTGAGCTTGATCACAGCATCTCTGGTCGCTCAATCCCGTCAGTAGGACACGTTTAAAAAATATCCTAACAGAAGAAAAAACTGGCAATGGCTGGGTGATCGTAGCTTTACCTAGGTGAATCATCGCTGTCCTTTTGTAAAGCTGCGATCGAGAACGGTATTCTCTCATGGAAATTACTGAATCAGTTGTTGGAAATTGAGGGGAATCGGGGGGCGGATATCGCACTGAGCGATCGCTATCGTAATCGATAGACTCCGTGATTTCGCTCAGAAACACTACTATCCATAAATCTGAAATGAGATTTGGTTCTTTCATCTTGTCGATCGTATTTTGTGGGAGAGATACTCAGGACACAACAGAAATAACCGTTCTGAAACAGATTTCTCTGAAACAAATTTTTCTGAAATCATCACGCAGGTTGATTGTCCTATGCTCTCCGCTCACAAAATTGCTACACTCGCTCAAGTCACTGGTTTAACGGCTGCAACACTCTGCGTTGCCCTCGTAGCAACCCCTTCTCAAGCTAATGCCTACAGTCTCAATGGATGGGACTACGCGATCGGTGGCTCAAACAATGGTTCTGGCGGTAGCGTTTTTGACTACAAAGGAATTGCCATCAAGGAATCCGGCGACTCCATTTTTGTTGCTCTCAATACCAACATGACCTTGCAAGGGTCGCTCTACAACAATAAGGAAGTCATTAACTACGGCGATTTGTTCTTCAACTTCACGGGTAAGAGCTTTAAGGCTGCAAGTGATGCTGGTCAGTTAGTGGGGATTCACTTCGCCACCAATGGCTCCCAATCGGGGGTTTCTCAAGTAGGGGTTTACTCCAATGTAAAAGCTAAGAGCACAACTGCCCAAAACTACGGGTACGCGAACCTGACCAAGTGGAGCGACTGGACCAAGACAACCAACAAAGGCGCTTACAATGACTCCTTTGGTGATTTGACCGCACGGGATAGCTATTTTGCAGGACAGCAAAGTGGAAGTGGGACGATTCTCAATGCCATCCAATCCGGTCAGAAAGTCAGTGACATTTTCATGATGTCTTCGGCTGATCTCCAAGCTGCTGGCTTGAACTTTGCTCAATTTGGTGGGAATGGCAGCCAAACATTGGGCTTTAGCTTTAAACGCACGGCTGATTTCAAAGTAGGTTCCTTCGTTGCTAACCTGTTTGCAGAATGTGGAAACGATGGGTTAGCGATTCGATCTAACCTGCACAAAGTTCCTGAACCGACTACCATGGCTGGGATTGCAGCAGTTGCAGGTTTAGGTTTGCTGGGCCGTCGTCGCCGTCGGGCTGCTTAATGGGTAACAGTTCATCTCTCGATTTAAGGGAGGTTCTAGTAATTAGTTAAAAAATTCGTCTTGTCAAATGTCTGAGTGACGCGAACGGCTACATTATTCATCCAAGGGTGGTTCTCCACCCTTTTTTAGTTGGATTTTTGGGCCTAAATGGATGGAATTGGAGTCCTTTAGGTTACAGGCTATTGACCATGGACAGAAGGAGAGGCAAGAGACTGCTATAGTACTACCAATTTCTGTTACTGATCTTCGTTCTCAAGCATCTCTATAGCCCCCGTTGTCTTCTGTGAATTATGGATTTTCAAGTTATTCCGGTTACCACGGCTGACCAGCAAGAGCTGTTCTTGGATGTACCCTACTGCGTCTATGCTGGAGATCCCAATTGGGTTGCTCCATTACGCAGCGATGTGGCGAAAAAATTTGATCCGAGTAATCCATTTTTTCAGTATGGTCAGTTACAGCAATGGATTGCTGTTCGGGATGAATTGGCTATAGGTTCTAATCAATTGCGGGCGATTGGCCGGATTGTTGCAGCGGTCAACGATCGCCTCATCAAAAAAGAACGCTGTAATATTGGGCTGGTGGGCTTTTTTGAATGTATTGAGGATTTTCAAGTTGCCCAAGCGTTGGTCAATGTAGCTTGCACTTGGCTACAACAACAGGGGATGTCTCAGGTGCGAGGACCGATCGATCTATCTACCCACAATAACTGCCTCTTTTTAGTCGATGGGTTTGACTCGCCGCCCATGATCATGATGCCCTATAACCCCCCCTACTATCCGCAGTTTTTTGAGCAAATGGGCTGGCAAAAGGCCAAAGATGCCTATGCCTATGACTTTCCACTCACCGATCGACAGTTGACGGCACAATTTGAAAAAGGTTACCAGATCGCACTGAAAGCGGGGGTTACGTTCCGGCCCATTCGGACAAAGGGAGACGGATTTACCGAAGATGTGATTGGGTTATATAACCTGTTTACCCGCGCTTTTGACCTCAATTGGAGTTCCACCCCCAGGACTCAGGAAGAATTTATGGAGGAAGCGAAATCGCTGCAAACTTTAGTTGATCCGGATGTGTTCCCGATCGCGGAATATAACGGTGAAATGATTGGGTTTTGGATGGGTTTACCAGATTACAACATTCCGTTGCGGCGAGTAAAAGGGAAGCTGGACTTACTGGGAATTCTGAAATTTCTTTGGTACAAACGGCAGATTAATCAAGGCCGTGTACTTGCGATCGCGTGTCTACCAGAGTTTCGGCGAAAAATGGTGCCCCTAGGGTTGATTCACCTTGGGTTGCAAGGCGGACAAAAGAAGGGTAAGCCCTATCAACGCGCAGAGCTATCTTGGGTATACGAAGACAACTTTCCCTCTCGCAAGCTCATTGAAGCCTCCGGGGGCAGAATTTATAAGACCTATCGAATTTATGAAAAATTTCTGTAATCAGTAGAGCCCTCCCAGTTAGCTGACAGTGATTCACTGATCATTATTTCCTTGATTCTTCAAGCATTGAATCTTTCATTCTCTTTTTTGATATCAGGTAGAAATAATAGATAAATTTAATGTCACAGCTAGCAATCACTCCTAGATTATTTTAGTATTTTTTGTATTGCTTGCAGGATTGCTATGAAAGCGCTAGTTACGGGTGCGAATGGATTTACAGGATCTTATCTAGTACGATCGCTGCTGGATCGTGGAGATCAGGTGGTTGCCTATGTACGTCGATCGAGTGATTTAACGCGACTACAAGGGTTGAATAACTTGGACTATGCCTATGGTGAGATTACCGATCAAGCGGCCTTAACCCAGGCTATGCAAAGCGTAGATGTGGTGTTTCATATCGCAGCCTATGTTGAATTGGGGCTGGTAGATGCAGCAAAGATGGAACGCACCAATGTGCAAGGGACACAGGCTGTACTGCAAGCGATGAAATCGGCTGGAGTCGGTAAAATGCTCTATTGCAGCACGATCGGGATTTTTGGGGATACCCAGGGCCGCACGATCGATGAAACTTTTCAGCGGGAACAGCAGAACTTTTCTTCAGCCTACGATCGCACCAAATATCAAGCCCAACAACGAGTTGATCAAGCGGTTAAACAGGGTGCTCATATCGTTAGTGTGATGCCCTCAGGCATTTTTGGCGTAGACGATCCCCACTTTGGCCCTGTGCTCAAGACCTTCACCCAAGGGAAGTTGAAGCTCTGGGCTGGGGGTCAGCGAGTGACCGGGATTGTCCATGTGGAGGATTTAGTCGATGGCATGCTGCGGGCGATCGACCATGGGCAAGCGGGCGATTATTTTATCCTGTCTGCGGGCGATCTGACCACGCGGGAAATGTTTCAACTCTGCGGGCAGGAGATTGGAGTTCCCGCCCCCGCAGAAGCGCCGGAATGGTTGGTGCGATGGGTGGCTAAGGTGTTGGATGGGATCGGTCGTCTGACGGGATGGCAGCCGCCGATCGACAATGAACGGGTGCACTACGTCTACGATCGCTGTGTACGGGTGAGTGGCGCAAAGGCTATGGAGCAACTGGGTTGGCATCCTCGCTCTCCCCAACAAACCTTGACGGAAATTATCCGGCAATTGGTTTAGCTCTCTACGTTTTAGGGCTCTCGTTTAGGTTCCTACAGTAGTTTTTGCAGAGCAGTTGCTTCGGCAACCGCTTTACCTTCACTCAACAGGTAGTGGAAAAATTCTTTGGCAATCACAGAAAGCTGTTTACCTGAAGGATAGACCACGTACCAATACCGTTCGATCGGAAATTCTTCCACATCTAGAATCGTTAACTGGTTAGTTAACCCTTCCAATGCCAAAGTGTGTTTCGAGAGTACCGAAATGCCCATCCCCCCTGCGATCGCTTGCTTAATCGCTTCGTTACTACCCAAATCCAGTCTGACTTTAAGGGGTAACCCATGGGCATCAAATAACTTTTGCACGGCCTTACGAGTCCCTGAACCAGGTTCCCGCATAATAAAAGGCTCTTCCGCAATGCGCTCTAAGGGAATTTGCTTTTGGCCGACTAAGGGATGATTACGCGGGGCCAACACAACCAATGGATTCTCCATAAAGGGATGAATTTCAACATCCATATCTTCAGGGGGCTGACTGACGATATAGAGATCATTTTCATTGCTGGCCAAGCCATCTAAAACATACTGGTGGTTGGTAACCGTCAGGGAAATATCAATCCCAGGATAACGCTGGCAAAAGGCTCCAAGAATTCTTGGAATGACATACTTTGCTGTTGTAATGACCGCAAGCCGGAGTTTGCCTTGCTTCAATCCTTTAATATTCGCGATCGCGATTTCAAACTTGGACAATCGATCGAATACATCTTGGCAAGTCGCAAACAATTCGCGCCCAGCATCTGTGAGGTATAACCGTTTGCCCACTTGTTCAAATAAAGGCATGCCAACGGTTTTGGAAAGTTGCTTGACCTGCATAGAAACCGTGGGTTGAGTCAAAAATAACTCTTCCGCTGCACGGGTAAAACTATTGTGACGAGCAACTGCTTCAAAGACCTTTAATTGGTGTAGAGTCGCGTTTTGCAAGGGTCTATCTCCAGGATTCGACAAAATCTATAGAGTTGTATCTATGTCAAAAAATTATTACAATGCTTTTTGTTTATGAAATTTACGGGTATTATACTTGATTAAGAGCGTATGCTCCCTTCCAATTCATGCGTTGCACAATAAAGTTTTAGATGAACTGCAACAGCGATTGTGTCTTCCTCCCTGTGCATTGCAGGATGCTGAGGAGTGTAATCCCTGAAAGCGTTGATCAGCGACTCACTGTGCAACGCTTTTTTAATGCTTTTCTGTGGGGGATAGGTGATTTCAACCATTGCTTCTATTGTATAGGACTTTTTGACCATTAATTTGAATAGGAGTGATTAAAAATTGATTACAACGAAATTTGAGAAACAGGGTACGATCGCAATACTGTTGAAATGACTTATTCCATTCATCACAAGTTGAATCATCATGGCAGACATCGTTGATATTGCGGTCAGTAATGACAACTTTAAAACCCTAGTCGCCGCTGTCCAAGCGGCTGGCCTTGTGGATGCGCTCAAAAGTCCAGGCCCATTCACCGTTTTTGCACCGATCGATGCTGCCTTTGAAAAATTACCGCCGGGAACGGTGCAAACCTTGGTGCAAAATCCTCCCCAGTTAGGACGAATTCTGAAATATCACGTCGTGGCCGGGAAATATACCAAGGCGGATCTGGAGAAATTGGACTCGATCGATTCCTTAGAGGGAACCTCGATTCGGTTAAATATGAAAGCCAACGAGGTTAAAAATTCAACGGTCATTGCTCCAGACATCGAAGCAGACAATGGCATTATTCATGTCATTGACAATGTGATTCTGATGGGCCCCTAGGGTCGGTGTTGGGAGAACTTTATTGCAATCAGTCACTTCCAACCGTTTAGTCCTACTTGTTGACTAGCTGTCATTCCCCATAACAAGCCTAGGGAGGACGGGAAGCGAGAATTTTAAATTCTGTGCTTCCCGTTTCTAGTTTCTAGACCCTAGCGATAGTCTTGAGTTTGAATATCCCGAATCCGAGCTTCCGGTCTCAGGAAACGATCCATTTGAGCTTCAAAGAAGGCGCGATTGGCTTTCAAATGTTCAGGATTAGGATCGTTTAACGGATACAACAGCGCCGCCCGTAGCGCTTGAATCACAGCGGAGGTAACGCAATACATCGATCGTTGGAAACTGACGGCCAACTGAACCAGCATATCGTCTTCACCTCGACAATGCTGCTGGTAATACTCCACTAAGTAGGGGGGTAGGAAGTGCAGCATATCCTGGGCCAGGAAGGTGGGAGGAATGCCTGCGGTGCCTACGGGGAATTTGTCGGCATAGAGTACGCCATAGTGGAAGTCCTGCTGATCGTCAGGAACCTGATTGGCTTGGGCGTTGTAGGACTTTGTTCCTCGGAAAGGGGAGGTTCGATAAAATACCGCTTCCACGTAGGGCAATGCAGCCTCATACAGCCAGGTAAATCCTTTGGATTTTGGAATAATTTCGTAGCATTCACCCCGAATGTAAACATGGTGGTAAATGGGACGACCCGCGATCGCAAAGATGCCATTGACCAGGAATTCCATTGCTTGTGGAACGCTGGTTAATTTGCCCTCATCATAGAGATCGGACATTTCAAAAAACACCGGAGCCATAACTTCCCAGAACAAGCCGAGGTTGGCGTAGTAGGAGGCTTGGCGGCACTGCTCTAAAAACATGTCGGGAAAGAGTTTATACAATCCCAGCATGACCGGATTGCCTTTGAAGTAAGCTTTGATGGCCCGATCGGCATTTTGCTTATACTCGTCGGAATCAAGATAGGGATCAAACTGGTTCCAGGGCACATACATATCGCGGTGCCACAGCATCGATCGCATACATTCTTCCGCAAATTCCATGTTAATGCGATCGTGCCATAGGTGATGGAACAACCGAGGGAGTTTCTGTTTCAGCTCACCTTTCTCGATAAATTCCCGCAACTCTGGATGACAGTCCGCGCCCCCTCGCCAAATCCGCAAATCTGCGGTGTCTCCCGCATAGTGATTGGGCCGTTGCAGGTATTCCTCGGAAATAAAGTATTTGAAGAAGGGCAACGGATTCAAGAACACCTGTTCGCCGATGTAGAGCAAATCCCGCCAATAAAAATCCATCGGTACTGCATAGGCTTTATACAACCCAATGATTTGCATCAGGTTTTCTGGTGTATCAGGCAGCATGGCTTCGCCTGCTTCGAGCCGATGGATGATGTGAGCCAAGGGATGGTTGGACGGTGGCAGTTTGGTGGAGGGAGGGGTCGCGACGGTCATCAGCACAAATCCTCGTAAGTGTGGGTAAAATCCAAAATTTGACTCAAGTTTGCAACTCAAGTTTGTGACTCAAGTTCTAGACCCAAGTTAGAGATGGGTTGCCCGATCGCGAAGATTGAGCTGAGTGGGCACAATGGCTGCGATCGATTGATTGGGGAAGGCAGAAGCCACAATGGCCTGGGTGGTGGGTTCGCTCCAGCGCACTAACCAAGTCGGTTGCACCCCTAGAAAGACGATCGTCGCCATCAAAATTAGAGCGGGGAAATATTCCCGTTTACTAACACTGGGGTAGTAGGCACTCTTGGAATCCAAACGACCAAAGCAAGTGCGATTCAGCAGAATGACAAAATAAACGGCGGTGAGACCCGTTCCCGCGATCGCCAACAGTGTTGGAAGGGGGAAGACCGAGAAACTGCCTTGGAAGACCAAAAATTCACTAATAAAACCGACCATGCCGGGAATGCCCGCACTGGCCATGGCCGCCAGAATTAGCAAAGCTGCCGTTAACGGCAAGCCACGAATTGGATTGAGCAGACCGTTGAGGACATCCAAATCACGGGTTCCCACCTTAGATTCAATGATGCCGACAAGATAGAACAGTAGCGCCAGAATTAACCCATGGGCCACCATCTGGGAAACCGCACCCACCATGCTAAGGGGCGTAAGGGCAGCAGCCCCCAGCATGACATAGCCCATATGCCCGATCGAGCTGTAGGCAACCATGCGCTTAATATCCTTCTGGGCAATGGCGGCAAAGCCCCCGTAAAGAATCGATGCAGCGGCGATCGCAGACATCACAGGAGCTACAGAAGCCCATGTTTCAGGGAATAGTCCAACGGCAAAGCGCACCAGCCCATAGGTTCCCAGCTTGGACAGAATCCCACCTAACAACATCGCCACTGGCGCAGAAGATTCCACATAGGCATCCGGCAACCAAGAGTGCAGCGGTACCAGGGGAATCTTAATTCCAAAGCCGAGCAGCAAGACAACGAGCAAGACCAATTGCAGGGTCGTCGGTAACTCTGTGGTGTTAATCGCGCTGTATTCGAAGCTATTGCTGTGAGTCAGCCATGCGATCGCCAGAAAACCTGCCAGAATCAAAATTCCGGAGATTGCCGTATAGATCAGAAACTTGGTGGCAGCATATTCCCGCTTGGCTCCGCCCCAAATGACGATGAGCAAATAGAAGGGAATCAGTTCCAATTCATAGAACAGGAAAAAGAGCAATAAATTCTGAGCTAGCAAGGCCCCAATCACACCCGCATTGACCAGCAGCAGCATGGTGTAGAACAGGCGAGGCCGTTGCAGCGTTTCATTGGGCTTAAGTCCCACTTCACCATTGCAGGCCACCATCAAGGTCAGCAAGTTGGCTAGCCCAACCAAGGGTAAGGAGATTCCATCGATCGACAAACTGTAGTTCAATCCCAATGCCGGTAACCAAGGCATTAATTCCTGCATCTGGAAGCCCGCTTGACTAAGGTCAAACTGGGTAAACAGTAAGGCAGTGAGGGCAAACATAACACTAGCAACCCCGATCGCGCCCCAACGCGCGCGGGCCGCCGAGAGTTGACCGGGATAGAACCCGATGACTGCCGCTCCCAGAACGGGCAGCCAAACCAGCATACTTAAGAGTGGCAACTGCATAGAAAATCTACAAGTAGAACAATAGGGTTGGTAATGGAGGCGGACACAAGGGTGAGATTAACCTTTAATTACCTGAGTGATTCATTGAGAGAACACTGGATAACAGGAAGCTTTACTTGATTACGATCTGCTTTAACCGATCGCGAGCCTTAAGTGGGACAGCATTGGATAACTCAGCCAAGCTCCCAACGCAGCCAACCCTAAGAGAATTGTGAGCATGTATAGCTGAGATTGGCCAGAAGTGCTGTATTTCAAGCTTTGGCCACTAAATAACGTAGCCACCCCAAACAGATTGGCTAAGCCATCGATGAGATATTGGTCAAACCAAGCTGTTACATAGGACACGACTGCCACAACCCCAACGATCGTATTGCGATAGAGTTGCGGGGTATAGAAATCGTAGGCAAAGAGATTTTGTAGTCCCTGCCAAGGCAAGCGAATCGGTTTTTGAATGGAAGGACTGAGATAGATGATTGCGGAAACGGCAATGCCCGTGATGCTAGACCAGATCAGTAACAGCGCATTATCTTTCTGGAGTTCTGCCCAGTTGGGTAGCAAATCAACGGCGGAGAGAATCAGCGGTAAGTGCATGACGAAACCCATGGTCACAATCATAGGAATCGCCATCGGCCAGTGGATTTCAGGCGATCGCTGAGCCATTTGTTGCGGCTTGCCTAGGAAGACCCGGCAGAAAACCCGCGTGTAACTGAAGGCCAAAAGGGCATTCACCAGAAGAACAATACCCGCCACGATCGCATTCTGCGACCAGAGTCCATTCATCAGTTCCATCTGCGCCCAGAAACCACCGAGCGGAGGAAGGGCGATCGCGCCAGCCATTCCGACTAAAAAGCTTCCGCCAGACACAGGACGACGGCTCAGCAAGCCCCCCAACTGCGTAATATCTTGGGTAATGCTATTCCAAACAACAGCACTGCTACTCATCACCAACAGCGCCATACTGACCGCATGGGTCAGACCCAGTAACAGAGCCGCTTGGTTATCACCCGTACCCACCGCAATGAAAATCAAACCCATGTAAACGCTGGTGGGATAGGAGAGCGTTCGTTTGATATCGATTTGCGCGATCGCGATTAACGCACCACATACCGCCGTCAGGGCCCCAATGATAATCGCGGTATTGAGAACCGTCTGAGATAGAGACAGGACGGGTGATAGTTTCACCAGCACCCAAACCCCCACTTGGACGACCACGGAATTTCGAAGAATGGAGCCTGGGACTGGCCCTTCCATCGCTTCATCTAGCCACAGGTGCAAAGGGAACTGAGCGCATTTCCCCATGGGGCCAGCCAGCAGTGCCAATCCAACCAGGGTAATCACGGTGGGATTCACATCGGCAGTTTTGGCCCATACAGCGAGTTCGGAATAGTTCCAAGTACCGGCGATCGGTAACAAAGCCACCACGCCCATTAGCAAAAACAGGTCGCCAATTCGTTTGGTTAAAAACGCATCGCGGGCACCTGTAACCACTAGGGACTGGTTAAACCACAACCCAATTAATAAATAAGTTCCCAGCGTCAGAATTTCTAGGGCAATATACCCAAAAAACAGGGAATCACTCAGGACTAGGAAATTCATTCCGGCTTCAAACAAAGCCAGCAGTGAGAAAAAGCGAGCCCACCCCCAGTCCATTTCCATATAGCCGATCGCAAAAACCTGCGACAGCAAATTCAAACCCGTAATTACAACCACCGCCGCGATCGAAGTCCCCGAAATTTCCAGCGGAATGGAAAGGTCTAAACCCGCGACTTGCAGCCAAGGCAAGACAATATGTAGTGGGGGTTCATCCCAAACGATCGGCAGGGTTAACGCTGCATGGACAAACGCAAACAGCGTCATCAATGCATTGATATACCCTGCGGGTCGTGGCCCCGTTCGTCGGGTAATCCCAGGAAACCAGAGGGCAGATAAACTTGCGCCGATCAATGTATAGATTGGAATCAGCCAAATCGACTGAACCAGTGGGTGAGCCATTCCTCCCTCCCTGTGTAGTAAACCTTAAAAAAGCAGTCAGTCAAACTTAGGGGTCTACCCAATCTCTCCCAATCTGGATCCTTCCGATCGACCACCATCCAAGTGACAGTTCTGAAAAGTCAATCTAGAAAAACAAGAAGCCCTGGGATTATTGAGTTTTTTCTATGAGCTCGCATTGAAACGCTTATAAAAATCAATGCTTAATTAAATATGTATCACATCTAAACTCAATGCAATGATTTCCATTTGTAAGTTTGAGTCTTAGTTTTACTGATAGGTCGCTCAATGCGAGTACCTGTCTTCGGTTAGTCCCTATGGATTAAGTGTTTCAGCCTATTTGGAATATAAAATCCAATGGGAACAATCAATAAACTTCTATTCATTCCAATGATTGAGAAATTCGAGGTTGATGCTAGGGTAAGTCTCTATACATCACGCAATTGAAAAACAATTGGCAATCCTGTTGGCAAACATAACGACTACAGCTACTAACGATCGCGGTAGATAGTAAATAACGATCTTTACGATTCGGAGTGGATTCAATACTGGGCTGCAATTGACACACTCAAGCAAGAACAACCCGGTTCAAGGGCAACCCGGTTCAGGCCCGCTGGGGGTAATCAACCTACATTAACAGCCACGGAACAGAAACCCCTGATGCACTCAGGATTCATTGCAGAAGTCACGCAGACAAGACAACTTAATTGCGGTTGCGATTTAATTACGGTTGCGATTCCCTTGGGGCGATCGACTAGGCGGGCGCGGGACTCGACCATCGGGTTGATTGATTTTGAGTTGTTGACGACCATTGCGGACAATTCGCAACATCTCACTCATCTGTGCTTCCATATCCCGCAGCACCTTATCTGCATATTCATCGGCACCCCGTTGGACTTCCTCTGCCTCCTCCAAGGCCCGCTGTTGCATCCCTTCTAACTCTCGTTGGGCCTGTCGTCGAGTTTGATCAATTTCTGCTAAGACCTGTTGCTGGGCAGCTTCACACTCCTGCTGCACCTTCATCTGAAGTTGCTGGGCTTCATACTCTGCCTGCCGGAGAATTCCGGTTTCGTTCAAAATCTGGGCGGCTCGCTGCTCAGCAGTTTCAATAATTTCCTGGGCATACTGTTCCGCTTGAACCAGAATTTCGTCCTTTTGCCGCACCACTTCTTCTGCCAGCTGAAAGGCCTCCGGCAAACTGAGACGGACGAGATCCAGTTGATCTAAAAAGGCATCCTCATCTACCATCGTGCGACGACTCAGCGGCAGCGGGAGACGGGGGCTATCCAGTAGCATTTCCTCCAAGCGATTCAATTCTTGCTGGATGTCGAGGTTTTGGGATCCTCGATCGTGTCGTCCTTCGGGGCCGGATGGGTTTTGGCGTAGCATCGGTGAAGATCCAGGGCAACGTGTTTGGGCACTAAGTGGTCAACGGGGCCACCAAGCTTGGCAATCTCCCGCACCACACTACTGCTTAGAAAACTATATTCATTTGAGGTGACTAAGAAAACTGTTTCGATCGAATCTGAGAGGGTTTTATTGGTATGAGCCATCTGGAGCTCCATTTCAAAGTCAGAAATCGCTCGCAGGCCCCGAATCAGTACGGATGCTTGACGGGCCTGGGCATAGGTTACCGTCAGCCCTTCAAAGCTATCAACCTCAACGTTGGTCAGGTGTTGGGTTGCCTGCCGCAGTTGCTCAAGACGGGCTTCGACGGGGAAGAGGGGGACTTTGCTCGGGTTGCGGGCGATCGCCACAATCACTCGATCAAATAACCGGGATCCACGGGTAATAATGTCAAGATGTCCTAACGTCACGGGATCGAAACTTCCAGGATAAATCGCAATCACAGCTCGGGGTTGGCAAAGGACTTTCCCATCTTCGTACTAAACGGTCAATCCCACCCCACCTGGGCGAATCCCCTTTACAATTGGCAATATAGCAATCCTCAAGGTTGGGTTATGTCTCGGATTTGCATTCTGGGTGGCGGATTTGGTGGTCTATATACGGCGTTGCGGTTAAGTCAACTGCCCTGGATCGGTCATTCCAAGCCAGAAATTATTTTGGTGGATCACCGCGATCGCTTTGTTTTTATGCCGCTGCTGTACGAATTGCTAACGGGGGAATTGCAAGCCTGGGAAATTGCGCCGCCCTATGTGGATTTGCTAGTAGATACGGGGATCCGGTTTATTCAAGCTACAGTGACAGGGATCCAACTGACCGATCGACAGGTTCAGTTATCAACGGGAGAGCATTTGACCTACGATCGGTTAGTGCTCGCGATGGGGGGTGAAACCCCAACGGATTTAGTGCCGGGAGTTCAAGACTATGCGTTACCCTTTCGGACGTTGGAAGATGCCTATCAGCTCGAAAGTCAATTGCAATTGCTGGAGAATTCTGACCGTGACAAAATTCGGATAGCCATAGCCGGGGCAGGCTACAGCGGGGTTGAACTGGCTTGCAAGTTGGCGGAACGGTTGGGAGATCGGGGGCGAGTGCGAATTGTAGAAATGGCAGATCGGATCCTGCGCAATTCACCAACCTTTAATCGTCACGTTGCTGAAAAGGCATTAAACGATCGCAGCATATGGGTCGATCTGGAGACAACGATCGATGCCTTGACGGCGGACTCTCTAACGTTGCGTTACAAAGGACAACTGGATACGCTGCCAGTTGATCTGGTTCTGTGGACGGTGGGAACTCGAGTAACACCTATGATTCGTGATTTACCTCTGCCCAAGACCGATCGGGGACAGGTAAAAATTTTGCCCACGCTACAAGTCTTGGATCATCCAGATATTTTTGCCCTAGGGGATTTAGCCTCGGGACTGGATGGGGACGGGCAGGTGGTTCCTCCCACGGCCCAAGCAGCTTTCCAACAGTCGGACTATGCGGGCTGGAATCTTTGGGCGTCACTGACCCACCGTCCCCTATTACCGTTTAAGTACCAGCATTTGGGAGAAATGATGACCTTGGGGACGGATGAGGCAACGCTAGCAGGCTTGGGGCTACAACTCAGTGGTTTGCCCGCCCATCTCGCACGGCGGATGATTTATCTATTCCGGATGCCAACCTTGGATCACCAATTGAAGGTCGGTATTAGCTGGATCACACGACCATTGATGGACTTGCTGCGGTAGTGGCGCTGAGCTCCGTTGAAGGAAGCTATGCCTACTGAAGATTGCAAACACTAAGCTACAGACAAACACTAAATTACAGAATTGATGGCCAATCGGAAGAAGCGTTATGGAAACACCCAAGGTCATTTTTTTTGATGCAGTTGGTACTCTTTTTGGGATCCGTGGTAGCGTTGGAGCTAGCTATGCAAAGATCGCTCTTCGCCACGGTGTTGAAGTTCCTGCTCAAACGTTAGATGTAGAATTCTTTTCAGCGTTTAAGCAAGCTGGATCACCAGCATTCCCCAATGTATCTCTTTCAGAAATTTCTGTGATGGAATATGACTGGTGGAAACAGTTGGTTCGAGCGACGTTTGATGGTGCTGGTGTCCTGCCGCAGTTTGAGGACTTCGATCGCTTCTTTGCTGAACTGTTCACCTATTTTGCAACGGCAGAGCCCTGGGAACTTTATCCCGATACCCTAGTGACGCTGCGGCAAATGTACGATCGGGGAATTCCGTTGGGGATTTTGTCGAATTTTGATTCGCGAATTTATGCAGTTTTACGATTGCTGAACCTAGCGCAGTATTTTCAATCGGTCACCATTTCTACGGAAGCGGGTGCCGCCAAGCCCGATTCCCGGATTTTTCAAATTGCGCTCCAGAAACATGGCTGCCGACCCGAAGAGGCATGGCATGTGGGGGATAGCTTAGAGGAAGACTACCGTGCGGCCAAAGCCGTGGGGTTAAGGGGCATCTGGTTGAGCCGTCGGGCGGGACTTCCTAGTCTTTCTGGCTCCGTTAGGTATCCGGCAGATTGATAGGTCTACAAGCTGTCTGCCCCACTTATGACCCCATTAATTTATCGAGTTTTTCCCGCACGGTGAGATGGAGGAGGGACTTGATTAAAATGACCCCTGCCACTCCGGCAATGACAAATGCTGCGATCGCGCCGCCCTTATAAGCGGCGAGTAACAGGACTGCACCAATCAGTCCAGAAAATCCGGCAATGCAAGCGTAAAGTAAAGCTTTGATCGACAGGTTCAGTGTCTTGAGTGCTCGATCGCTTTCCACCGATCGCACCCGTATTTCTAATTCCCCTTGGGCAAGACGTTCCTCAAGACGGGCGATTGCCGCTTCGGTGGGATTGGGCTTTTTGATTTGATAGGCCAAATAGCCTTTGGCCTGTTTGACTAGTTCACCCATACCGCGACCCTGATTTTGTACTGTGGAGGTTGCTAAGCTCTTCACAAAGGGTTTGGCGGCTGCCAATAGATTATATTGTGGATCCAAGTCACGGGCGACCCCATCTAACGTCGTTAACGCTTTGATAATAAAGGTCATGCGAGCGGGTAATCGGAAAGGTTGTTGCTCAAATAAGCTGTAAAGCTCATTCCGCAGGCTTTTGAATGCCTGAATTTCCACTGGTTTTTCCGTAAAACGCTCTAGCAAAAACTTGATGATCCGATGAACTGGTGTCATGTCAGACATCGGTTCAATTAAGCCCATATCTGTCAGGGTTTTGATGACTTGATCGGTATCCTTCTTCAGAACAGCAAAAAAAGTTTCGACCATCTGATTCCGATTAATGGGCTGCACCTCTGCCATCATGCCGAAATCGTAGAAAATCAACTTGCCATCCATGCTGACTGCCATATTGCCGGGATGGGGATCCGCTTGGAAAAAGCCATCTTGTAGTAACTGCTTCAGGTAGGCACAAATCCCAATATGATTAATATCCTTCGGGTTGATGCCGACGGATTCCAGCATCGCTCGTTCGTTGACCTTGATGCCAGGCATATATTCCATGGTCAGTACGCGCGCCGTAGTGAGGCGAGGGTAGACCTTGGGAACTGCGATATAGGGGTGATCTAGAAAATTCCGGCGGAAGCGATCGGCATTCATCGCCTCTCGTACATAGTCAATTTCTTTGTAGAGAATATCGGAAAATTCTTGATAGATGGCATCCAGGTCGTAATAGTGAGATCCTGGTAGGAAGCGCTTGATCCAATGAATCACACGTTTGAGAACTTGGAAGTCTAAATCAAAGAGTCGTTCCAGTCCTGGACGTTGGACTTTAACAACGACCTCTTCTCCACTGTGTAAACGAGCCCGATGGACTTGACCCAGACTTGCAGCGGCGATCGGCTCGCGATCGAATGCTTGATACAGCGTATGAAGGGGACTGCCTAATTCTTGTTCAATAATGGCGATCGCTTGGTCTGAGGGGAACTGGGGCACTTGATCCTGGAGCCGAGTCAGGGCTTTGACGTACTCCATGGGCAATAGGTCGGCTCGGGTGGATAGCGCCTGCCCAATTTTGATAAACGTTGGCCCCAAGTCCAAGAAGGTTTGCACCATCCATTCTGCGGTTTGGCGACGGGCTGTGCTGGAGCGTCGCAATCCTTTGCTATCCATCCACAGGCAAATCCCTAGCTTGGCAGCAGAAATCGACACGTCCATCTGACGGGCGATGGGCGAGTAGCGTGGGCGTTGCCAACGTAAAGATTGGGGAGGGGTTGAGGTTACTAGCATAGGTCTCGGCTTATTATACCTAGTCTGCCCTCCAAATTTAGGAATCCCCTAAGCACAATTCCTGATCCTTATGATTAGTGAAAACTGAAGTTATTAGGGAATTCACGTTCAAACTCAGCCATTCCGCAGCCAAATTTCCCAGAAGCGACGGCTAACACAGTAGCACAGGACAGACACTCTCAATGCATGCCTTAGGCTTTCTGGATGCAAGATGATAAAAATCTAAGGTTTGGGCAGATCAGGAGCTTGGGGAAGGGTGACCACAAAGCTGGTTTCGTAGGACTGGCTATCGGGAATGGGATTGCTGGTTGCGATGATACTGCCATTGAGGTGTTGCACAAGACTTTTCACTAAGGCCAACCCTAATCCGGTTCCAGGGACTGCATTCTGAGTCATGCCTTGGCAACGGCGAAACTTATCGAAGATATGAGGCAGTTCTTCGGGCGAAATGCCCTGCCCAATATTGGAGAGGGTGAGTAAAAGTTTGCGATCGGGCGTAGTACTTACTTGTAATTGAATGGCGGTGTTGGGGTCGGAATATTTGCCTGCATTCGTCAGCAGCTCTAATAGAATCCGATTAAGGCTTGCGGCATCGGTAAATAAGGATGGTTCCTCGGTTGGCATGTTGACTTCTAACACGAGTCCTTTCAATGCCCATCGTTGATCGAAGGAATGGCTGACCTCTTCGATCGTGCGCTTCAAATCTACTGCCTGCATCTGCATGGCCACTTGCTTGCTCTCAAGTTCCTGGAGAGCAAGTAGGTCGTTAATTAAACTCGTCTCTTGGGCACATTGCTGCTCCAAGATATTCAGGTATTGCAAACGACGTTCCGGGGACAGGTTGGCTTCCCTCAGCATGCGAATGGCTAACATCATGCTAGTGAGTGGAGTTCGTAATTCATGGCTGAGGGTACTGAGGAACTCATCCATGCGTTGATTCATTTCCCGCAGCTTTTCAATCTGTTTACGGGTAATTTCATACAGCTTGGCTTGGAGTTCTAAGCTTTGTTGAAGCTGTGCAGTTCTCTCTTCCACTAAGGATTCCACTTGTCGCAGCGTTTCAGTCTGAATGATTGCAGCACTGAGCTGGGCTGCCACCAACTCTGCTAACTCGATTTCATCCGCTTGCCAAGTTCGAGGTTGGGCATTCTGGATAGCCAAGAAACCCAGCAATTTATTTTTGCTTTCTAAGGGGACAAACAGCAATGCTGGCATCTCCTCGGGCTGGAGCAAAGGAGCAATGACGAGAGATGGCTCAGGGGTATCTAGGGGATTCGACTCCGCTGAGGGCTGCTCTGGGCTGGGGGGCAATACCGATCGACAGATTTCAAAATCCCTGGCATCGTTAAAAACTAGGGTCTGGGAGCCCCGCCCCATTGCATATTGGAACAGGTGACAGTCCGAAACCCAAAAAGAATGGCTCAGGGGAGGGTTGGGAGGAATGGGATCTCCACCAGAGGAGTCCGAGTCTGGTCTGTCTAGAGGGTGCTTAGTGGGGTTGAGGTAGGAGCCTTCAATAATGACTCTTGCTTTGGGAATACGATCGGGCGATCGCATCAAGTGACGAGGATCCCAAAACTTGAGTCGTAGAATCATTGCCCGGGATGCGTGAAGCACTTCAGTGGCTCCCTCCAAGGCAATCTGGGAGATGGATGGCAACTCCACTGACCCGCGAATGGCAAAGGTCAGTTGACGAATTAAGCTTTGGTAGGCTGCCTGACGCTGAACCTGTTGCTGGAGATTGGCGACTTGGGATGAAGACTCCAGCATAGCGGCACGATCGGAATGATGACTGACTGGGGGAGGTAAGGGACAGTCTGATGTGAGGAGGAATTCACCTCCTTGGGACTTGGTTAAGCCATCCATCCGCCCCATAGGTTTCTGTGCTCCTAACTTAGACCGCGACACGTTTAGCTGCATTGGATCTCTGAGCCTGGAGGTCAACCACTGGGCTTGTACTCCTTCACTTATCCTAAGGATTTTCAGGATACTTTACGGTGTACTGTGGCTCCCTCACATCAACATTAAATTAGCAGTGAATATCTTTCAGATTACAGTGTGACACCATAGACTGTATCCGTAATTTCCCTACGATTCCACAATTCTGAATTAATTCCCTGAAATCTAATTGGATGATGACGGCGGTTGGGCTGAAATCTTGGGCGCTGAGTCACCCGAAAAACGTAGATCACGGATGATTGTAAGTCTTATATCAATCTTTAGATCAGGCTATGTGCTGATTTACGGAGAAGGCTTCTTTAATCTTGATGAAAATTTTAATTGTTATAGGAGCTTCTGGGAAGATTTACGATACGCCATTTGACGATACGCTTGCTGACAGTAGGCGATTTGACGATTCGGGATGGGTTGCCTGAGTCAGGGCAGGCTAGGTTCCATCAGTTGAGTAGTATAGTACACTTGAACGAAATGAATTGGATGGTTATTCCCTAGCAGGTAATCATGACTTCTGGGCCTGAATTTTCCGCAAAGGCTGTAGTGGGGACGGTGAAAGGCCCCGGTGATAACGGGAACCAATACGTTTTCATCACTTCAAATAATCACCATGTCAAAATTGGTGAATATGTTTACTATCAGGTGAATGAAGCGGACAAAACGCTGCAAATTTTGGGCAAGATTTCGGAATTACGGCTGATTGAGCATTTGCCCGATCGCATCTTTGCCGATACGGAGATTAGTCCCCAGGCGATCGCGGCATTAGTGGGTTTTACCGACGCCAATCCAGAAATTTATCAAGTCAGTGTGGATGTCATTGGCCACTTCCAGAAGGGGTTGGGCTTTATGAACCCTCGGCGGGCACCCAATCCTGGAGCCAAGGTATTCCTAGCCGATGACGCCATGCTGCAAGACATTTTGAACAAGAAGCAGCCAGGAGAAACCGGAGCTGCGTTGATTGGCTCGGTTTTGCTTCGGGAACAGGGAGCCGTTCAGATTGCCCTCGACGTCAAAGAATTGGTCAGTACCCACATGGCCATTCTTGCGGGTACTGGATCCGGTAAGTCCTATACAGCAGGGGTCTTGATTGAAGAACTGATTGCGCCGAATAATCGGGCAGCGGTCTTAATTTTCGATCCCCATGGAGAATATGGCACGTTGCAAGAGTTGCAAACCCATGAAAAATTTCGGGGAGAGGATGGTTATCAACCCGAGGTGCAAGTTCTGACACCGGAGCATATTCGGATTCGCATGTCGTCACTGGATTACTACGATTTGCTGACGCTGCTACCGGGAATGAGTGAACGGCAGCAGGCCATTCTGCATAAAGCGTTTCGGATCCTGGGTCGCCATCGTAAGGGGGAGTTCCGCTGGGGCGTGCAGGATTTGATTGCAGCGGTGAATGAGGCCGATACCCAGATGGATGATGAAGGGAATGAGAAAAAGGGATCCTCGGCCCCAGCCTTGGAGTGGAAGTTGGAAGCATTAGAACGATCGAAGTATTTCCATACCTTTGAACATTCCGTGGCCCCTCGGGATCTGTTTCGACCGGGCCAGGTCACGGTGCTGCAAATGAATGAAATTAGCCAAGAGGAACAGCAGGTGATCTGCGCAGCCGTTTTGCGCCAAACCAATCAAGCCCGCATGAACACCCATCGGCAATTGGTCGATCGGGGGGATGAGAACTATTTACCTTACCCCGTGTTTATCCTGCTGGAAGAAGCCCATCGCTTTGCCCCAGCCCACGAGCCGTCCCGCTGCAAAATGATTCTGCGAACCATTCTGAGTGAGGGCCGAAAATTTGGCCTCGGTGTAGGGCTGATTACCCAACGTCCCGGCAAGATTGATTCCGATGTTTTGTCGCAATGTATGAGCCAGTTCATTATGCGCATCATCAATCCGGTGGATCAAGACAGTTTGAAATACGGAGTCGAGGCGGCGGGGCGCGATTTGTTGAAGGAACTGCCTGCCTTAACTAAAGGCCAGGTCATTGTGTCCGGAGCCTGCGTTAATACGCCTGTCCTATGTCAAGTGCGGAAACGTCACACCCAACATGGCGGCGAAACGATGGATGCGCCCAATGAATGGCAAAAGTATTTCCAGCAGCATCACCAAGCAGCCAGGATGCTTCAGGATGCACCTTTGGCCATCCCAACTGCCCGATCGACCGAACCGCGATCGCCTAGCAATGGAGTCCGCAAACGAAGTCGCAGCGTGGACTAAATAGATTAGGGTCACTAGCGTGCTTTCTGGAGAGCTGCTGTTTGATTGTTCTTATAACGGCTGGTTCGATCCTGTGCCACGCTGTAGCGTTTGTCGTTGTTGGGAACTTGGGCCATGAATTCCGAGGCTTTGCCCCATTTGTCCGCGATCGCTTGCCATTCGCTGGGCGATTGGGCCTTCGTTCCTTCACTAGAGGCTTCCTCCGCTAACCGAACCGCTGCGGCAAAGGGATCTGGACTTGCAGGACTTGCAGGATTGGCAACTGTAGTTGCAATGGGCTTAGTGCCTGCGGTAGGCGTGCTGGTTGCAGATGGGGTAGGCGCGATCGATGCAGGGGCACTGTTGGGGGAATTATTGCTAAAAGTTGCCGTGGAATTAGTAGGTGGATTGGAACTAGAGCTAGTAGATAGACCCTTGAGCCAGTAGAAGATCCCCCCCCCTAGGAGCAACAGTAAGACGCTGAGACCCAGGCCACTGAGGGTTCCTCGCCAAAATTGTTGTTTTTCGCGCTGTTGTCGGGGGGAGTGATTGTGGAAACTCGTGGAGGGGCCGGAGAAGGAGGCTTGCAAGTCTTCAAAAAAGTATTTGATGACATTCTGACGAGCCAGCGTAATTTCCTTAGACCACAGAACTTGATTATCGGGATCTCGATTGATTTCATCCAGCCACAGCAATTGCTGCTCTCTCACAATGCGACTGTTGATATTGACGCGGCGAATGCTGCGGGGAGCAATCTCTTCTAGAATCGTTTTGATCCGCTGAGGTAGCACTTCCACCGAGATTTGGTCTTCCGTTTCTGCTTCACAGAGCAGTTGCAATACCCGATTATCAAAAACTGCACGAGTTCGAACACCCAAATCCGTCAATTCTTCATTCAGGACTTGAATAATGGCAGCAACGCTACCTTGATGGGCTTGTTTCCGAATGTCGTTAGCTGGATTCACGATGGTAGACATAGGGGCGGGACTTTCTAGAGTAGCCAGAAAGAAAAACCTGACGATCGCATTCCTGGCAAGGGTATTATTTCTGGCAATAGTATTCCTGACCACGGAATTTAGTGTTCATGATACTCGCTCGGGATCAAAACGGCTGTATAAAAATCCTTAGCCCCTGCCCTTACGATCGTTCTCACTTCCCCACACCGCTTTGCGGCTCTATCCCACTATTCTTTTTCTCCAACTCACCGATCTAAGAACCCTTCCGTCAGATGGCGATGGTCGTTAAATCGGCGGATTTGCCAGAGATCTGTGTTGTAGCGATTTTCGTTATCCAAATGCCAGCGATCGTGGTCGATCCAAAACTCAAACATCGCTGTGTTGTGGGAAGAAATCCGCCAACTGCGATCGACGCCCAACACTTCTGCAATTAAATGGGGCAGAAAGCCGCTGTGGGTCACAATCCAGAGCCGATCGCCGTTTTTGTGGCGGGTTAGAATTTTTTGGATAAAACGATGGGCGCGATCGCGGATTTCCTGCAACGTTTCCGCTTCTGGAACGGGGATCCAATCGGGGGTAGATTCTAATTTATGGCAAAGATCAGGATAGCGGGTACGCGCTTCAGACCAAGTGAGTCCCTGAAAAATGCCATTGTGAAACTCTTTCAAGTCATCCATGTAGGTAATGATGACGGGCTCTGGCTCCAAATCAGGGGCGCTCGGTGCGTTGGTCAGGTCGCTAATGTAGGCAGGGGGATAGCTTTGGAAGGGTGCCAGGGCTAGCTTTGTGGTTTGCAGCGTACGGCGAAGGGGACTGCTGTAGACATGGGTAGGGATCCAACCCTCTTTAAGCAGTGCCTGTCCTAATTTCTCAGCTTGAATTTTTCCATGCTCAGTTAACGGGTATTCTCCCTGACCTTGCATACGGCGCTCAATATTGCCCGTGGATTCTGCATGACGGATGAACAAGAGCTTTAAAAACTGCATGGTACCCAAGACTCAGCCAGAACAGAAATTGTAACCAGACTTATTGCAAACACAAGGGTGAAGTAGGTGATTCCAGGCAGGGGAAAATCCTAGACACTAGAAAATTGTAGACATTAGAAATGGGAATGGTTCACAGGGTAAATCCGATCGGCGATCGCACTACAATAGCCAAGAGGTCAATTTTCTAGTTTGACGGAATTCAGCCCTATGATGATGCTCAAATCCACGACGCGCCATATCCACATCTTCACGGCTTCAGTCGAAGACAACGAGCTGATTCCCAGTGAGAATGTCTTAACGCTGGATATTGATCCCGATAATGAATTTATTTGGAACGATGATGCCCTGCAACAGGTGTACCAAAAGTTCGATGCGTTAGTCGAGTCCTACAGCGGCGAGGAATTGACGGACTACAATCTGCGTAAGATTGGATCGGATTTAGAGCACTTGGTTCGTGATTTGCTGCTTAAGGGTCAAATTTCCTACAATTTGAACACTCGCGCACTCAATTACAGTATGGGTTTGCCTCGGGTTGAAGGTTGAGCAAGTTAGCCTCAAGAGAGTTCCCAGGTGAGCGGAAGTTTTGGTGATTTCCGCTCCTTTGGGGTGGCTTTCGCCAGGTATTTCGGGACTTGCTGAACGTCCAAGTTGCCGCCACTCACGATGACGCCGATGCGGGCACCGGGCTGGGAGATAACGCCTTCGAGCAGAGCCGTCGCAGCCAAGGCTCCTGTAGGTTCGACCACAATTTTGAGCCGTTCCCAGAGGTAGATCATCGATCGGGCGATCGCGGCATCACTGACCGTTACCATGTCGTCCACGAGCTCCAGGACGATCGGAAAGGTGAGTTGCCCCAAGCTAGGCGTCCTGGCTCCATCGGCGATCGTGTTCGTTCGTTCAATCCGTTGCAGTTGACCCGTTTGAAACGATCGAGTAGCATCGTCCGCCAACTTGGGCTCTACTCCAATGACTTGGCAATGGGGTAACAGGTGTTTGGTGGCGATCGCGCAACCGGATATCAACCCCCCGCCGCCCACGCAGACCAAGAGAAAATCCAGCGTTCCGACTTCTTGAATCAATTCCTGGGCAGCGGTGCCCTGTCCAGCGATGGTGGGAACATAGTCAAAGGGTGGGATCAAAGTTAGACCATGAGTTTCCGCCAGTTCTTGGGTGACGGTTTCGCGGCTTTGGGTGGCGCGATCGTAGAGAATCACGTCGGCCCCGTAATCTCGGGTGGCAGCTTGTTTGACTGCTGGGGCATCACTGGGCATGACGATCGTGACTGGCGTTTTCAGCAATTGTCCTGCTAGTGCCAAGGCTTGGCCATGGTTGCCGGAGGAATAGGCGATCACCCCGGCTTGCCGTTGGGCGGGATCTAAACTGGCGAGGGCGTTGTAAGCTCCCCGAAACTTGAAAGAGCCCGTCTGCTGGAAATTTTCGCATTTGAAAAAAACGGTGGCTCCCGTGCGGCGATTGACCTGCTGGGACGTGAGGACAGGCGTACGATGGGTCACTCCAGTGAGGCGATCGGCAGCGGCGCAAAGGTCAGCGTATGTTAGGGGGAGGCTCATGCAGAGGTCGGGAAGGGTCAAGGAGTTTATAGGTTGGTGGCGGACGGTTCCGGGGCAGGGGGCGGAAAAATCACATCTTCATAGAGCGCCGTCACCGGGCAGCGAAAGTCAATGCTCGCCAGTTCCAATTCATCCTCTGCGTGGAAGGCGTAGAGCTCCCAGCGATTCTGGGCATTGCGCCGAAAAATTTCCACCAGCATCCGATCCTGGGAAACCAAGACATATTCTTCCAGAGAGTCTAATTCCCGGTAGGTTTCAAACTTCTTACCCCGATCGTAGGCTTCTGTAGAGGGGGACAGAATTTCGACCACTAATTTTGGGTGAGTCTTGAAATAATCCGTTTCGCGATCGCGGGGATCGCAGGTCACGATGAAGTCAGCGTAGTAGTAGGTGTTGCGTTGAGGCACATGGGTTTTCATGTTTGCCCCATAGCCTCGACAGCCCTGTTTACGAATATGGGGAATCAGCAGCATGGGCAAGTTAAAGGTGATCGTTGCATGGGTATCACTCGCGCTGTCCACAGCATAAACTGCACCATCGACGTACTCATGCTTGGCGAGACTCTGTTCTTCGCCTGCCAAATATTCTTCTGGAGAGACATGGCTTATCTGACTAGTGGACTGTCAGTTTTCAATTTGTGGATAGAGGCGCTTCAGTCGAATCCGAGCATCGGCAGTAGTAAACTGCCAATCTACTGCCTTTTGCAATTGATTACGTTCAGTGTACCAAGCC
>NZ_JBLZFX010000054.1:0-40026 GCF_050753345.1 Alkalinema pantanalense CENA528
CATTTGTCAGATCAATCTCTTTTGATCTATGAGATGGCTGAGCTCACGTTACACTTAGAGCTTAACTTTCATTAGATCTTGTCCAAATGCTTGGGTCCACCGCAGTCATCATCCAGTCGATGAGCCTGAATAACTCTACTACATCATTTCTACTATAGCCTTGCTCGAATAGCTTCCGAACGAGAGTCCATTTCCATTGCTTACGTTGTTGAGGCTGACCAGTGGTGGCTTTCGTTTTTAGGTGAGCCATGACCATGACTACGAAGGGGTTTCGACTTTGATCCAGTTCTTCCCATTGAGTTTCGTAATCAATTAGCTTAGCGATCGGAAATTGAATTCCCACCCGACAACCACCCAGATTGTAACCGTAAGAAGAGGGTCGCCAGGTTGTGCGCTCATCGCCCAAAACAGCAAGGCTGATCACAGGTTTACGATAACGATCGAAGCAACGGTAATTGTATACAAACATTCTTTCGGCAAAGCCAGAATCCTCCTGGGATTGGACTTCTATATGTACCAGTATCCAGGTTTCTTCTCCACTCTGAAGCTGGACTTTGAATAGCTTATCAGTGAATCGCGTGCCCAATTCGCTCTTTCCATGGGTCATCAAAGCTAGCTTGTGGCTCGGACAAATTGGAAGTTGGAATATTGAGTTCATGGCTCATGCAACATTGGCCTTATCTGCTCCCTGAAGTCATAGGGATTCGTTGGGTTCATAATAGCGCCAGTTGAAGCGGCGCGATCGGTTGCCACTGTCCAACTTATCGATCGCCCCCGGATCACTGTTCAAAAACTCATCCAAATCTTCGTACTGGCTGGGATACCAGGAGCCTGAAGCCGTGGTTTGAGGTTTTTCTTCTGGGAGTACCAGGGTTTCTCCAGGCTTCAGGTGAGCAAAATTTGGGTAGCACTCATCCTGAGTCTTGTCATCGGGAGTTAGGAGTTCCTCGCTTTCATCATCAGGCTCCCGATCGTATTCCTGCACCAGTAAACCGTTCACCAGACGTTTAATATGCCATGGCATTGTTATTCCTCCTGACTTATTCATTTCAAATAGCCACCTGACTGATTTTGTCAGTGCAACTTCGTGCAAAGGTTAAAAAACAGTCTAACGTTTTTCAAGTTAGATTATAGTACATATATATTATGAATAGTAGGTAATGGATCTGGTCACGCGGGTCATTGAGGGTTCCGGTCTCAGTATCCCGATTTTTGATGGGTCGTACAATAACGGGAAAGGACGGTATTTATCTGAGCCGGAAATTATTAAAAACTCTTTGCTGGAACAGATATTTGAGCCAGAGGAGTTGCAATCTCTGCTGCTGGTGAAAATTGATCATCGTAATCCGGACGCAAATCATTTACGAGCGCACAATTTTGCCGATGGTATTTCGCGGCGGCTCACATTTAGCTCTGGCAACAGTTACTATTTTGCAGATGACGATTTGCGTAAGAAGATCCGTCGATTGTTTGCAACAGAGCCAGATGCTGCTTGTCGGTATGGTTCTCTGCTGGTGAGTAACTGCTACAAGGGATCTGACAAATTGGAGAACTTACGGGTCAAAATTGTGGATTTCAATGACCCGGAGTATGCACGCTATAAGACTGGAGATTGCCACGGTAAGATTTCGCCGCAGCTCGCCCGTCAATTGGGGGGTGAGCTGAACTGCCCGTTTCAGTTCCGGTTTGCCTGGAGGCGTCAGTGGGCAGAAGGACGTGAAGAAGGCAGTCCCCGTGCTAGCTTCCTAGCTAAGGGCACACTACTGCCTAATGCTCAACTTACCGATGCAGAAGGTTATGACATCGTTATGGATCGATCGTCGATCAAGGGCATTAAAAAGACACGATTGGATACGTTAATTCCTTGTGGAGATTATCAGTTTCCACAAGCTGCCATGGGTAATCGAGGCAATGCTAGAGCCACTAGTTACGACAATAGTTGGCAGTTTACTATTTGGTATTCTGAGGACGCTGTTCGGCAGGACTTGAAGCCGCTGACGGAAGAAAAAGCCAGCGTTCTAGCAGATTTACAACGGAATCCTTTGGTACTGGCACGGTACATCGTGCAGGAATACGATAAAGAACAACAGCGGCGACAGGAACGAATGCCCGAAGGGTCACTGGAGGAAGGGTTTGAGGATGTGGATGGAAATGTCAACAGCCCAGTGCAAGAATCCCGCTGGATTTCTCTGCTTCGGAATGATAAATATGGACAGCTAGTTGAAACCCCCAAGTTTCGGAAATTTGCGACCGATTATGTAGCAGGCAGGTGGCGGGATTTAGCGATCAAGAGCGGGTATACCCATAGTTCAGGCATGGCGATGCCATCCAATGATTTACCGCGCGGTACGGTTTGTGTGCCTCATCTTCCAGAAGGGGATGTTATTCTGACTCGCTATCCGATCGTCAATTCAGACAATATCCGCCTCTACCAAAATATTCATGACCCAGAATTAAAGAAAACCCGCAATGTCATCTGGATCAACCCTAAAGATGCTGAAGACTATCACCAGGCAGACTTTGATGGGGATCAACTGATGGTCAGTTCTGCTAGTCAATTACCCAACATTGCTAAGGAAACGCTGCGAGCTGGTGAGCTAGGGCGATTTGAGACGGTGAAGCAACGTCCGAAACTCGCTTATACCGAAGTTGTAGGTGACGATAGTCGTTTGAAGTACCAGAACCTAGCGCAGATTGCGGCGGCAGTGAATCAGAATAAGGTCGGGTTGGTGGCAACGAATATTGGACGGGTGCGATCGTCCATGCCGGGGGAAGGAGAGAATGTTGAGCGGTTTGAGCGCCGTCAACGAAAACTACTCAATCGTCTATTTCAAGCGCTTCAGGTAGAGGTGGATTCGCCTAAGAGTGCAGAGCGGCTGGAGGACATCAAGGAGATTGAAGGAGAGAATCTACTTTCAGATGCGAAGCGGTGGTCTGAAACCCATCCCAGTTACTTTTTTGACTTTAAAAAGGACGATCGCCTCTATCGCAGTTTTGCTATGCCTGCGGATGTTCCGGGTTCGCTCACCATTCTTGCTAGGGAGGTGGTTAATCCGTTGTGGGAGCCGACGCGGATTCGCAGCCGCGATCGTCATGAATTTCGTTATCTGTTCCCTAAAGATGATTTGTCTGTGAATGCGTTGGAGTGGGCAGAGGAGCTGAAGACCCGTTTTCAGCAAGCCAGAGATGAGATTCAGGAATGGGTGGGGGAAGACCGGGATGTTTTTAATGAAGAGTTAGGCAAGCTCTACGATCGCTATCGGGCTGAAATTTTTTGGGTTGGATGCGGTGGTGGATAAGGGGTGGCAATTTGTGCAAAGGTCTCGGACAGTGCAGCCGGAAGGTGAAGCAGCGTAGAAAATAGCCGAATGATTGGATTTCAGAGGGAGATCGCTTAAGCTCAGAACTCAGCTTTTGAAGCAGAAAGCGCGACATTCCGGGTTCTGAGCCTGATTTTTTCAGAAAACAGCCTGAGGCTCCGGGTTCAGAGGTTTGAGCTTCAAGCAAAAAGGTCAAAACTCCAAGTTCAAAAATTGAAAGGTGCGGGCTGGAGGGCGATCTCACTACTGGTCAGAGTGGTGTTTCAGCTAGCCAATAACCAGAAACAGATGAAGAAGCTTAAAAAGGAAGCTCCGTCCCTGCTGACGGTGAGAAGTTCTATAAATGTCTTGTGTTGTACCAAAATTCGTATCTAAAGCCCAATCCTTCTCCATACAAGTTTCTTGGCACTTCTGAGTTAGATAGTTACGAATCAGATTGATACAATCGCTGCTATTACCATCAATTACAAATCCCACCATTGCAGCCCAATCATGACCGGGACTATATTTACCAGTCACAAAGCGCATTATGCCTTCATCCACATACTTCTTAGCCAAACTGTTATCTCTAGAGCTAACTCTTTTACACTCTATACCAAAGTACTCAGCTTCATTAAAGCTGTAAATAATTTTGATATCGATGCGACCTTCAGGCTTATCTGATGTAGGCGAAGAGCGAGTTCCAACCTCTTCTTCTATTCGGATCTGATTTTTTAAACCTAGACGACGGTTTTTCTCTGCGGTCATTTCCCGTCCTAGATGACCTGCAATTTCAGGTTCAGTGCTACTGATGTTCACTTTGCCACTGGAGATGACATACGACCAGCCGACCATTGTGATATCCAAGACGGTTGCAATGATGTTTAGCGGCAAGTTGATGGCTAACTCTCCGTATGCAGTAGGTTCATCCAATGGCAGCACGATTTACCCTCAAGTGTTCAGAGAGAATAAGGTCAGCATCGTTTAACCCAGCAGAGCGGCTCCAATAACGCTTCTGAGCGGGCTTAACAATGTAAATATCTTGCCCACTGTAGATTCGCAAATCTCGACGTGTGAAAATTCGATCGGCAATTTGCTGAGGCAACTGTTCAGCGATTCGATTCAGAACTGCTTTTAATTCCTGAACTTGAGTAGTCTGAACAACAGGCTCACGACCAGGTACAGGTACAAAGCTAAACTTGACTACTTGTAAAGGAGAATTACTAACTTCTATAACGTCAGCTACTAATGCCCTTTCACGCAAAGTTTGGAGAAAAGGCTGAATTACACTGATGAGATCTGTAGCGTATAGTTCTAATTCAGAAATCTTAGGTCGTCGTAGAGCTGTTGATTCTTCTCGTTTCATATACAAATCAATGGTTATGGTGATACCATCCTTGACCAAAGTTTGCTCTGTCTCATCTAAGCCATAAAGGCTGAATACTGCATCATCAAGCTCTCTCTTTAGATGTGGGTATGCTGAAGTATTATGATGCTCAACTAATTGTCTTTCTAAATTAATGATTTGAGAAACAACATGAGAATTATCTTCAACAGGAAAAGGAACTGGAAGACGTGCTATATCCTGCATCATTAGCGTTTTCCGAGCAACGCCCCATGATGATGATGTCATAAACAAAAAATAACTTGTTAAAGAAGAGTTGATAATACCATTCAGGTAGTGAACTAAATATTCAGAACCTTCTGAGATTGAAAGTCCATAATAATTCTTTGGATATACAATATCCTCACTACAAAAAGCCGAGAAAATACCTGTTGATTCGATTTTCTCAGGGACTATAAGTAAAGGAGATTTGTAAGTCTGATAGTCTCTTGGAGCTTCCATTTTACTATATGGAAGAATATCTAGTGTAGCTGCATCAATTCTATATTTTGGCATCACTTTAGAAGGAAGCCATTTTTTCTCCTTTAGGATTTGTGGTACTTCCTTGCTGCGATTACCGCGCATAAATCCACTTCTGAAGGGATTTCCTGCGACTTCTTCAATACTTGATAGCGATTCTCTTAATCTTTGAATTAGTGCTAAATCTCTAGCACCTCCCCATGTAGCAACTTTGAGTATATCGGAATCTGATGCCACACCATAAACCGGTAATTTTTTTACATCTTCAGCCCCAATCTCTAAAATTCCATGTTTTTTATAATCTACAGAGCGCCGTGGACAAACAAAATAACAGATATCTCTCGCCGCCGAGCGATGTCCTTCTGCAATTAAAATAATTGCGGGAGCTTCGGAGTTAGGGAACAAGTTTTCTCTATAAAGCTTGGAAAGGTTAATAATTGTTCTCGGCTTAAAGCGCATTAAAAGAGCTTCTTTTGCAGCCTTAGCTTCTGGAAAATTACTGAAGAATGCTCTTCCATGTAAAATCAGCCCAATCTGTGTATTTTCATTGGAAAAATCACCAGCACGCCAGAGAAATGCTTGATCGGGTGGATCACCGTAGGCTAGAGGATAGCCCTTTGGATATCCTTGTTCAGGACGTTTACGTTTGCAATATTCTGAAGCTGATTTCGTAAACTTCGATTTAGTCCAAGGAGGATTTCCTACAATTGCATTAATTTTCTTATTAGCAAGATCATCTACTCGATTAAAGTCGGCTTCCTCGTTGAAAGCATCACAAGAAAATAGACTTCTACCAATTAAAGGCTGGAACTTCAAGTCACTTGATAGATTCCTATTTTGTTCTAATTCTTGATCAAGTTCCAAGGCTGTAAGGTATAGACTGAATGCAGCAATCTGAATTGCTTGTGATTCAATATCCACACCATAAACTTGATTGTATAGGGTTTCACGAATAAGCTGTCGAGAGGGTTTTTCCCCGCTCATACAACGCTTTACTACTAATCTCCGCAGAGACTCCACTAAAAATAAACCCGATCCGCAGGCTAAATCTAAAACTTTAGAATCGCCATCAAGCTTCGTGAAAATTTCATCAAGTACTAAATCAACCAAATTAACAGGTGTATAGTGTACACTTGTCTCTTCAGCTGCTTGTGAATCCTTAGAATAAAGAAAATTTTCATAAATTGAGCTAATTAGCTCTACAGGAATCACCTTGAAGTCATAGAACCGCCAGAGCCTTCCTTGACCTGATTCAATCTCTGTTGTTCCACATACTAAGTCTTTAACGATTTGAAGATGCCTTGCTTCATAAGAATTTGGGTAAACAGTGGATGCTGGAAACATATCTCCATTGAATGTGACTTGCAGCCATTCAAACAGCCTGGATGTGGCTAAGATATCATCCAACACATCATTGAAGGACTCGACATTGAATCGAGATTGAAAAAACTGCGTATCTAAGATGCCTCGATCTTGAAGATACGCCACAAAGATTGATCGCATCAAAAGAGCATGAGCAATTTGAGACTCTAGCCCTTCTGCTCTTAGCTTCTTCTCAGCTTTTTGTAAATCCTCTACTAAAACGCGATCGACTCGCTTCTTTCGATCAATTTGCTTTGCATTTTGCCATTGCCAAAATTCTCCAGATTCAAGCTGAAGCCGACTAGCGTGTTCATTGAGTTGCTTCAAACTTGCTTCGGTGTTTTCAAAGAGGGCGATTAAATTAGATTCAGGATTATTTTGTGTAGGCTCGGAATAACAGTTGTACAACCGAACACTCGTCGGTGTCACAACCCACAGCATTGGTGCTAAACCATGATTCCAGGATAGTTTATGCAACCGTGCCAACTCTTTTGGATCAGGATCAGACTGATCTAACTGAGTGAAGTAAATACAAGGCGATCCAGATAGCTCAAATACAGCCGTAGCGTTAATTTGCTCTGGATCAATAACAGCACTATATTTGATTCGCTTCTCAAGCTGTTGATTGTCGTTGCGGAGAGATTCAGCTTCTATCACACCTGAAGTAGGCACACCATTTCTGTAGAAGCCCGTTTCTTCCATTACACGTTGATATAAAACCTCTGTGGCAGATCTGGAAGCCATCGCTAGTTAACCTCCCCAGCGACAAAGTCCTGATGTGCAATGTCGCTTAAGAAAATTCCAGAACGCTTATCAAAATCCAAGACATGATGTTTCTGGGCTTCTTTCCATAACTCAGCAACGACATCACCAACAGGTCCCACTTCCTGAATAGCAACCTGTCCCTGGTTCTTGCCGGAAGCTTCTAAAACGATCAAACCAAAGTCCTTCAGATCTTCAATCAAATAAAGTTGTGCGTTAACGAAAACAAGACTATGAACAAAAAACGATGGCTTATGCTCCTTTAGTTTCAAAAACTCAAGTACTTTGCGGATTTCCTGAAGCGAGAGTTTTTCCCTCAATCGCTCGATCGTTTTTATTTCAAGGACTTTTTGCCAGGTGTAGACAACTTTAGGATGCTTGGGATTGCCGAACTTTTCAGGCACAACAAGCCCAGTTCGATCTAGATAACTCAAGCGACCAGAACTGATTCCGGTTAAAGCTAAAGCCTCTTGACGAGTGAATCCACTGATCACAGCAATCCCCTACATATCACTACCCATTAGGATTATACTGCAATGTTTAAACTTATCTCAAGGATTTAAACATTTGTCTCAAATGCTTCAATGCTTCGGAATATTTGGAATTGTTAGAAGGGGTAGGCGAAGCAGAAAAACGCCTAAGCCGGAGCGTAAAGGAATATGTCTGCTTCCTAGTAAAAGGAGTAGCCCTCTTCGATCTTCACCATTTGACCTCTGGAGTCGGGACTTGAATCTCTAAACAGCAAAATCCGAGCTTGGAAGGGAAAACTTGGATTTTTGGTCTCGGAAACTTGACTTTTACACCTGAAACTTCAACCCTGGAATGGTGCTCTTGAACCTCAAAGCTTGAAACATGGGCTTCTGAACTCGGAACTTCCCTCTCAAACCTTCAACTACTAAGATCAGAAGTGCAGTTGTACTGGTTAAGTCTGGAGCAGAGTTGGTGCCGGATGTGGCATTTCTCTTTTTCCTCAGCATCTTTGCACCAGGACTGGCGGTTCTGGTCGCGGGTGGTGGTGGTTTTGCGCTTTACAATGGTATTTCATCCAATGTGAAAAGTTTGATCGACATTTTCAGTAATGCGACTCTCCTTCGGAGACACTGCGTGAACGGCACAGTTACAAGTATTGCGTTGATACGTCGAGGGTAGTGATGCAGATTAAACGAATTCAAGCTCCACTTCTACCTGAGGTCAAGAATTTGCTGGCAGTATGTTTTATCTGCCTAACTGCCTTCAATAGCTTGATTTTTATTTTGACCCTATTCACTGCCTTTCGAGTGAACCGCATTGCTGAACGGAAGACAACCTTTGCTCAGTTGGTAAATGGTGAAACGATTTATGTTTCAGAGCAGGAACGGAACTGGCGTTACCCAGCGGTAATCCAGAAGGTTGTGAGTGATTGGACAACGCTGACCTTTAATTGGGATGACAAACTAACCGGTTGTGGTATCTCCGCCTAGGTCAGTTTCTCGACCCAACCCAGTCATTATCCAACCATCAGTGACTCCCCCTGAAAGGATTCAACCCATAGAGAGAGTTGATCCATTCCAGCGATGGGCACAACTGGCAAATGTTGGACAGTTGCGGGTCAGTTCCGGCACAACGGAGCCTTCGAGGACGGCTGTTAATACCCCGTCTGATCCGGCTTCCCTGGGAACGCAGCCCAATCCCGTGATTCCTGTCGTCTCGATTGGGGCAACGGAAACAGGGTTGTCTGACAGAGTGCCAGGTTCTGATGCGATTTCTAGGTCTTTTGAGGCGGCTTCGCTTACGGGTTCCGGTTCTGCACTGAGCGCTGATAGGACTCTTGGTAGGCTTGGCATCCTGAACCGTACCCCGGTGAGCCAACTGGATCAGCACCTGGGTGAATTCCGAGAGGTGGCACTTGGAAGCTCTACTAAAGCCAGAGTCATCCTGCCGATGATTTGGGATGACGGGGGGAATAACGCGACTGCTGGAACAAGGTCTTCCCAGGAAAATCGGTTTGTTGTGCAGTTGACGGAAGCTATGAAATCCACGGATGGTAAAGTGGCGCTCCCAGACGATACGATTTTAGTGGTTCGCACCCATGCTGTTGGACGGGGCAATAATTTAGTGTCGGCAAGCGCGATCGCCATTGTATACCGCGATCGTTTTGGGCAGATCCGTCAGCAAACTTTACTGTCTGATAGCCTGCAAATTAGAGGTCAAGACAATCGCCCTCTGATTGCCCAGAAGCTGCACGATGTAGCCCCCGATATTGCTCGTCAAGACTTGTTGACAGGTTTACTCAACAGCTTGGGTCGTGTAGGAACGATTATCAATCAGCCTCGTACCCAGTCCAGCACCACTACATCAGGCGGTAACTTTAATCAGAGCGTGAATACAACCAGTGCTGAACCGCAAATTTGGGCGGCTGCATTAGAAGGATTCTTCAATCCCATTGTTGAACGAATGTCCCGCCGCTCCGACCAGAACATGCAAGAGCTTCTGCAACGACCGAATGTGCAGTTTGTTTCTGAGGGAACCGAAGTTTCTGTGGTGGTCAATAGTTTTTTGAGGGTAAACCGATGAAACGATTTTCTGCTTTGACGTCTGTCAGTGCAGCGTTGCTAATTGCTTTAGCATTGCCTGTGTTGTCCGTGCAGGCCCAAACTTCAGCCTATCAGGTTATCGATCGCGCCACAGCGACGACTCGTACCGTGCAAGTTCAGGTAGCGCCTGGACGGGCAACTTCGATTAGTTTTAGCCAGACCGATGAAACGATCGCCTACATTCTGCTTGCAGATGCTTCCAGGCTGGTCTACAGCACTGATGCTGATTTAGAAACTGGACGGGCAAAAACGGTTTTCTTGAGAGTGATTCAACCGCTTCACTTTCCGGGAGCGACTACTACACCTGTAACAAACCTGGTGGTGCAAACAGTGGATTCTACGGGGCAGAATCGGCTCTACACCTTTGATATTGTTCACAGCAGCAATCCACGTTATGTCGGTGTTCAGGTGTCATCCACCATTCAACTATAAGAAATGATCTAATCAGAAATCATTCATCCATTACTATTTCTCAGGGTGGAATGGCTCAATCTACATTATGGTTGAAGAGTTTTTCTCATTCAGTGATGCGATGTGAAAGATACTCCGCAACATCAGTCTTTCCTAAAAAGAAATAGCTAATTTTTACTTGTTAATGAATTGCAATGCTTTTTCAGAGTCATCGATCACAATGACGGCGATCGCGTTACTGGTCAAGCGGTAGGTTGGCAATATCTGAGTGAATAGTTGATGGTCTGCAATGGCATTTTCTGGGAAGAACGCAGTTTTGTGTAAAAGCTGGCCAATTCCAGGGTGTCTACCAAGGGTGTGGGCTTGAAATTGTGGCCCCTTTGGTTGGGGCGGCTTGTAGTTCGGTAAAACGGAGAATTCTCAACTCCAAAGTAGTCGCAGGCTGGTTATGCCGAGGCTGACGATCGTTTTGGAAGAATTTGTCTTGGTTGTTACGATTGGTGGCTGTGTAAAGGATCCTGGTTTGTCGTTTTTTTCAGTATAGCGGAATACCCACGGAGAATCATCGAGTTGGGGGTATTGCAAAATCTATATTTTTAATTATGAATCCGTATATTTAACTCTAGATAAAGCAATAATTGTGACGAAGATTTAAAAGCACTAGATCCATTTACTTAAAGTATCTTCATCTGATGGAACCCCCCTCTTCCATTAGTCAGGTATGCTCAACCTAAATCAACGCAATAGTTTATTTGAAGTTTATTTGAAGTTTATTTGACTATGTCGATTCACTCTGAAAGCACTTTGATTGCCCTCTCATGGTGCCTTAATTATGAAAATTCCAAGGCTGCTGAAAGCATTGATGTTTTTCGTAGCCATGTTCAGGAACAAAAGCCTGTACCGGATGATTGGTACAATACTTGGCGCGTTATACAATCCTGGTATCAGATTACACCTGAAGAGTTTCCTGATTATCCGATCGACTTAGTGAAGCAATATCCGGAACTCTGCCAGCCTGAAAATAAAATCGGCTTGGTCTACGGCGGTGCTACCAAGATTAAGCAATATGTATTTGAAACAGAGAATCTTCAAGATATTCGAGGAGCCTCTGCACTTTTGGATCAGATTAACTTGGTGGATCTACCCGCTTTTTTCGGACAAGGGCCAGATAATCCAAGCGTTGCACAATGGCTAGACCAACATTATCCATCTCTCAGAAAGGCCCTGATTCCTGAACTGATTATTTACTCTACAGGGGGTAATATCCTAGCATTTTGTCCTGCGCCTTACGTGCATACGCTAGCTGATGCGATCGAACGTTATTACACAGAAGTCACGCTGACAGCAAATTCCTGCGCAGTCGGTGAGACTTTTAAGCTGCTTGAATTTCAGTTTGGGCTCTTAGATGACCAGATCGAAAACACGCCTTGGTTGGAGCAATACTCCCAGATTTATCAGCTTGAATCGTCTAATACCAACAGAGAAAAGAATGTACTGGAATCTGAAATTAAACAGCAATTTCAACAGCAGAAAAACTTTAATCAACTTGTTACTAAGCTGACGATTCAGTTTAATCAGCGACGGAGCGGCAATCAGTGTGAGCAACGAAATAGCGTACGTAGTTACCCACCGATGTATGAAACCCATCCCTATGCACAACGGGATGATAGCGATCGTCGATCGGCAGTTGGTCAGGCTACTGTCTTCCCTAGCGAACCCAAGCTTTCCGAAGCCTCTGCTCGCAAGCGTCTTATGGGTCAGCTGACGAAATATGAAGAGATTAAGCCTGACTGGATTAGCCCTATCTCTCCCCATTGGACTGCTCCGAATACTACCAACAGTTGGGTAGCGAAGTTTTTGCAATATTTGAAAAACCATCCTGAGCTAGAGACAAAATATGACCCTGAAAAACTGAGCCGAGCAGGTATAGTCAAGGAAGCTCGATCGTTACCGGAAATTGGTCAAACCAGTGATCCAGAAGGGTATATTGCCTACATTTATGCTGATGGCAATAATATGGGGCAATACATTCAGAAGCAAATTCGTAGCCCACAAGCCTACCAAGCATTTAGTGAAGACATTTTCACAGCAACCGAACAGGCTGTATATCGTGCTTTAGCCTCTCACCTCTCGCCACAACTGATTCTGCGTGAGGGAATGGCTGAGAAAAAGACAAAAACTGAATATGTCAAAATCCATCCCTTTGAAATCATTGCGATTGGGGGGGACGATGTCTTCTTGGTGGTACCTGCCCGTCAAGCCCTAGACATTGCTAAAACAATTGGGGAAGAGTTTGAGAAAATTTTGCTTGAGCGTAATGATCAAACCTATCGAGCCAATCATATTTACCAACCGGAGCAAGTTCATCGGTGCACGATCGATCCAGTGGCAGTCAATTCTTGTAAACTGAGTCTTTCAACGGGTGTCCTAATCACAGCAGAGAATACTCCAGTTTATTACGCTCAACGCTTAGTTGAACAGTTACTTAAATCCGCCAAAAAGCGTGCTAAACATCTTAAAGAGCGGGGGTATCTAGGCGGAACTGTAGACTTTTTAGTCATGAAGTCAGTGACGATGGTTTCATCTGACCTCAATGAGTTCCGTCAGCAGGCGCTCACAAAAGTTTCTGGACAAAACCATGACCTCAAACTTTATGGTGGGCCTTACACGCTCCATGAATTGGGTGCTCTTTTACAAACGTCCCAAGGGTTAAAGCAGGCTCACTTCCCTAACAGTCAGCTATACCAAATTCGTAGCTTTCTTAAGCAAGGTAAGCAGATTGCGATACTCAATTATCGTTACTTTCAGGCAAGGCTGTCTGATGAGGATGCTAACGGATTAAAAGCAGTGTTTGATTATCAGTGGTGTAATGCAAGAACCAATAACGGTAATCTTGCACCTTGGATTTCGATGTTAGCGGCAAATGCTCCTACAGAAGCTGCTTCATCATCTGAAAAGACAGAGAAGGCAATCTATGAAACGATTTGGTGGGATTTAGTGGATTTGTATCCCTTCGTAGAGGATGGGAAAGGTCGTAGTCGCAGTCGAGCTAAACACAAGCCCAAGGTTACGGTAGCTCCAACTAATCATATCGGCTAGGAGGAATCATAAGCTTCTGGATTCCTTAATGTACTTTTGTATTCAAAAAATGCTGGAATGATGCGCCTTATGGTTATTCTAAATCAACTGACAGATCGCATTTTGCAGGACTTTGAGATTACGGCGACGATTGATACGGCTCTTTGCATTGGATCAGGAACAGCATCATCTTCATTGATGGATAAATCCATCGTCCGCAATGCTCAAGGGCAATTGATTATTCCGGGGTCGCACTTGAAAGGCCGTTTACGCCATGAGTGTGAAAAACTGGCTCGTAGTTTAGGCTGGTGGATTGCAGAATCTCCTGCCGCAGATAAGCTCTGTCCCCCTGAAGAACAGATTCCCCAGAATTTGAGACAGCGCTATCGGGTGGATGGCTATTCTGGTTTTCACTGTTGGATTTCTCAGTGGTTTGGGGATCCTATTTTGCCTTCTCGGATTGTGGTTAATGATTTGGTCTGTAACTACGCCAAAGATGAGCTAATGGAGGTAATACGGCCTGGGGTGGCGATCAACCGTCGGCGTCAAACCGCAGAAGACCAGAAGCTGTTTTTCCGAGAAACCTCACCATTAAATGCCCAGCTGAACTTTGTTGGGTCAATTCAAATTTATGTGCCTCAGGTACCGCCTGAAGATATTCAAGCAATACGAGTGCTGATGATAGCGGCGCTCAAGCGTATTGATGCACTGGGGGGGAGCAAGTCGGCTGGGCTGGGTTGGTTAACCTGGCAACTGCCACAGGTACAGGTAACCGCAGAAATCTTGAATAGGTTGAAAGGGGAACGGGCATGATAGCGATCGAACTCAAAATTACGGCCCATGCGGCTTTAGCGATCGGGCGACAAAAGCCAGGAACGTCTGTCAGCGAAGCGGAACAGTTCATTCCTGGGGGGGTGATTCGAGGGGCGATCGCGGGTTATATTTTGCGGTTAGCGGGACAACAGGGACAGGATTTAAGTCAATCTGATAATGAGTTTCGGGATTTATTCCTGGGGGCTGAACCTGCTATTTTCCAGAATGCGTACTGTGCGATCGCTAAAGAAAGTGAGCATCAGTGGCGTTGTGTTGATGAACGAATTCAAGTCTTGCCTGCTACAGCGGTCAGTGCAAAAAATAATCCGGGGTTTAGGGCTGGGGATGCTAAAAAAGGGGGGGTTTTTGATACCTTAATCGATCGCTTTTGTGCGGATCAGGTGGGCTATCCCTATTCGCCTACTTGCCCGATGGATGGCGATCGGGTTGAGCCGTTTAGTAGTTTCTATAGTTGCGATGCCCAGAATAATTATCGACAGCACAAAGCCAGTACTCGCTTCTTGACTAGGGTGGGAATTAATCGACGCAGAGCTACGGCACAAGACCAAATGCTATACAGTGTTGAGGTTTTGAATGAATCCTTTGTTCGAGATACCAAGCAACAGCGGGTCAAGTGGGAGTATGTGGCCTATCGGAGTATCATTTATTGCCCCGATCAATTAGCCCCGTCGTTAGTGAATTTTATTAACTGCCATGGCAACACTTTTCGGTTAGGGGGGAGTACTTCTAGAGGTTTAGGTCGTGTAATCATGCAAGCTGTGGAAAAGGCTGGTCAGCAGGAGTCTTTACCGGAAACAGTGGGCGATCGGATTCAACGGTTTAACCAAAAGCTGCAAGAGCGTTGGCAGTTGTGGAGCGTACTGGGACAGGGAAAGGCGTCTCCTGTGGCTGAGAAGCAATTTTTTGCAATTACTTTGCAAGCGGAGGCAATTCTATCTGAACACTGGCGGAGGACGATGGTGTTGTCAGGGGAGATGCTACAAGCCATGACGGGTGTGGCGGATGGGAGTCTCAAATTGGAGGTGGCCTATAGCAGCTATGACTATCGCGGGGGCTGGAACTCTGCATGGGGGCTGATGAAGGATATGGAGTTAATGACTAATCGGGGGGCTGTGTATTTATTTAGCACGACTAATCTTCAGGGTTGGCTGGAGGCTTTGACGAAGCTAGAGGTTCAGGGCATTGGCGATCGAACTGTTGAGGGGTTTGGACAGGTTTCAATTTGCAATCCATTTCACACTATTTTTCGGGAGGCTGCCGTATGACGCTACCATTTGCAAAGCTGCAACAACTGATGCTGCAAATTGATTTAGAAAGCCGCTATCGACAAGATGCCATCATCACTCAGATTAGGCAAATAGTTAAGAACTTCAACATTGCAGTTGCAGAATCTGATCCAAAGAAAGCTCCATTTCGAAATGTACTAAATGTTGCCATGGAGCCTGCTAGTTCGTTGGAGACTATCAAGACTTACATTCGTTACCAGAGTGGTCGTCGAGAAACAAATAAAGTCTGGGTCACAACCTACGATAATCAACGCTTTGCTAATGGCGTAATTGCCTCGATTGATGCCCTAAGTAATGATGTCAAAGGTATTTTGGAGGAGGTTAAAAACCGTTTGGATGATCGGGAAATTAAGGATTATTTAACCGACCAGAAAGATCGAATTGAGCAAGACTTACATTTGAAGTTAGCAAGGCTTTATTTTGGCTATCTTTACCGCGAGTATACTGCTGCGATCGGGGAATCTCCTACACAAGGAGATCGCTCATCCAAATCACAGAGTAAGGGACAGGATTCACCAAAACCAAAGCTCAGTAATAAATCAGAGAATCCTACCCGAGGGGGAAACTTTGCAGCTACCCAGCGTCCACAGCCTCCTCATAACCATCATCGCTAATCATGTTTGAAACTTCCAAGCCTAAAATTGTTATTTCGACGATCGGCACTAGTTTATTAACCAATCGGGTCGATCGTAATAATCCAGATGAGAAGACTTGGCAGACTGAACTGAGAGATGAAGCGAACCTATCAATGAAGGTTACTTCCATTCAGGTTCAGGGTCTGATCCAGCGCTTAAAGGAACGAGCTGAGCAGCAACTTGGCAAGGGAATTGCAGCAGTCCGTCGGGCCAGTGCCGAACTGAACGGGATCTATGGTTTGTATGACGAGGATTTAAGTCAAGCTAAACAGGATATGCAATGGTTAATTGCAACTGATACTGCTCAGGGATGTGTCACTGCTGAGATCGTTGAAGCGTATCTGCGGCAACAGGGACTCACTCAGGTGGAAATCTATATGCCTAAGGAACTTTCAACCGCCAGTACGGAGCATTTTTCGGAGGGAGTTGATGATTTGATTAGTTGGTTACAACAAACGATCGAACCGCTCCGCGATCGCTATGAAGTTATTTTTAACTTAGTGGGTGGTTTCAAGAGCCTACAGGGTTATATGAACACGATTGGGATGTTTTATGCCGATGAAATTGCCTACATTTTTGAAGGCCAAGGTTCACCACTGATTCGGATTCCTCGGCTGCCGATTTCAATCGATGAATCGATGTTAGAGCCTCACAGGATGCAGTTAGCATTAGCCAATGCTGGAGGGATTTCGGTAGCCGCCGCCGTAGGTATTCCAGAAATAATGCTGGGAACCGTGGGAGATCGTAAGGTGCTTTCGACTTGGGGGTTACTGTTGTGGAATAAGGTAAAACAAAAGTTGTTGTCACAGAATTTATTGGCTTTCCCACGGTTGAAATATGCGACTACATTTACCACGGATTATCAGAATGTTTTAAATCCGGTGGAGCGATGTCAGATTCAAAGTCTGTTGGCGGAGGTTACTAGTTGCTTAGAAGCCAGCAATGGAGATACTAGTGCATTGGCTCGGTTTACCTACACTCGTTATAAAAATTCGGATGCAATTGACCATTTTCGGGTCAATGATGCGATGCGGATCAGTTGTCGTAAGGTGGATAGCTGCTTAGAGTTGCGCTACTACGGCACCCATGAGCACGTAGAACGATCGGAAGGATTACGTTAGGAGTTGAAGGATGTTTGATAAATTTCAAAATCGATTGGAAATTATTGGGACTTTGAATACAGTGACAGCTATTCGGGTGGGGGCTGGCCGATCGATTGATCCGATCGGGACGGATTTACCTGTGATGAAGGATGTGCTGGGGCAGCCGATTATTCCAGGGTCAAGCTTTAAGGGGGCGTTGCGATCGCGGGTTGAGGCTTTCCTCCGGGCAGTTAATTCTGATTTTGCTTCGGCTCCGTCTGATCTGATTGATAAACCTCAAGATGATATCAAAAAACTCAAGGAAGCCTATAGGGCTGATCCTGACCGCAATGATGAGGCTTTGACAAAGGCAATTTTAGCGAAAACTGATCAAGTCTCGCAGATTTTTGGTGCACCTTGGTTGGCGGGGAAATTGCAGATTCGTGATTTGACGGTGATGCCGGGAACTTGGTTTGGGCAGTACCAGGAACGGGATGGGGTAGGCATCGATCGGGATACGGAAACGGCAGTCGGTGGGGCAAAGTATGACTTTCAGGTGGTGCCTGCGGGGACGGTGTTTCAGTTTCAGGCGGTGATAGAAAATGCTGAGGATTGGCAGTTGGGATTGCTGATGTTGGGGCTGAATCAGTTTGAGCGGGAGCAGGTGCCTTTGGGAGGGGCACGATCGCGGGGATTGGGGGTGGTAAAGCTAGAGATTGAGGCGATGAATTGGGTGGATGTTTGTAGGGACGGGAGTACAGAGCCTGATCCAGAGAAAGTTTTGACGTATATTCAGTGTTTGGTAGAGGCCGATGGGATACCGTTTGAAGATGGGTTGTTGCAGCGGAGTCGTTGGGTGGCATCGTTGATTACCTATCTTCGGAATACGCCGACAGAAATGGCTGGGGCTTCGAGTGTTGAATAGATCGTTGAATCAAGCAGTGATGGGAATGAATGGGTAAAGGGATATGCATAAGCAGCTTGTGAATCAATGTTCGATCGAATTTGGTCTGGAAGCTCAGGGGCCGTTGTTGATTAAGGCGAGTGGACAGGGCGGTGATCCGACGAAGCCGGATATGGAATTCGTGGAAACCTATCGTGATGGGCAAAAGAGTATTTATCTACCGGGGAGTTCTTTGAAAGGGGCGATTCGGGCATACGCAGAAAAATTAGTTCGGACAGTTGGAGGGGATAACTCATCCAGTAAAACGATTTGGGCCAATGATCCTCTCAGTAAAGATAGGAGTCAGAAGCGATTCAAGCGCGAGGGTGAAACGAGTAGTGATATTTACAAGACTTCTAGTTTTACTGAACAGATGTTTGGAAATACTGATATAGCAAGTCGGGTTCGAATTGATGATGCCTATCCTGATCCTGAGTTGCCTGTGATCCTGGAGGAGCGCAATAGTGTGGCGATCGACCGGGTTTTGGGGTCAACCTCTGGGGCGGGGTTATTTAATTATCAGGTTTGTACCCAGGGTCGCTTTGTGACTACGCTGCATTTGAAGAATTTTAGTTTGGCCCAGTTGGGATTAATTGGGTTGGTTTTAAGGGATTTGGATGAGGGGTGGTTTTCGATCGGCTATGGGAAGTCGCGGGGGTTGGGGACGATGAAGGTGGTTTACCGAAAGGCTGTGGTACAGTATCCCACTTGCATTGTGGAAAATGACCAGATTAAACGGGTGGGACATGCTAAAGTTTGGCCCCGCCAGTCTCTGTTAGGTGCGGGAGAGTTTTTTGCAGAAGGGAAAAAGAATCCCTATGGCTTTCCCTATCCCGATCGCCAGGAGGCTGCGATCGGCGTGAGCCCGATGGAATTGGGATTTGGTGCGGAAATAGTGTTACAGGGGGATGTGCAAGTTAAAGATTTGTTTATGCGATCGGTGAAGGCTTGGAAGATTGCTGTGGGGATTGATGCATGAGTTATGTTGCTTATGGATCGGTGGCTTCTCAAGAGTCACTAGGAGCATTGATTAAGAAGTATGCAGGGGAGCAGGCTTGCTATTTTCTGCGCTGGAGTCATCGGGTCAGTGGCATGGTTCGAAAGTTGCCGGAGAGCTTTGAGCAGGCGGCGGGGCAAGTGTTTAATGCCTCGATCGAGTTGCGCTGGAAGCGGCAAGGAGCGCAGAGTTATGAGGTTTTGCTGCTATCCCAGGATGATCAGCGGGTGTGTGAGGAGGGTTTGGTACGGATGGCGGGGGATTGGGAGACGCAGGTGCAAAAGGTGCTGATGCATGATTATAAGCGGCAGAATCCGCAGTATCCTAAGCCGTTTGTTTATGAGGTGGATTCTCAGCACATTCGGCAATGTTATTTTCGCGATCGACGATCGGGCATTGTGCATTTTGTTGCGTTGGTGTTGTCGGATAATCGATCGTGATTGCAGGATGTGTTGATCCCCCTCAATCCCCCTTGGTAAGGGGGACTTTGAGAAAGGTATTGCTTATTTTATGACTCGATTTAAATTGATAAGCAGATTTTTAAGGAATTATCGTTGAATTTGCTTTGATTTTGGGATTGGATTTATCTAGTTTGATTTGCGTTGTTGCTTGTTTTTGGGAGGTGGGTTATGGCGAGGCAGGACGATCAGCCGAAAGCCTTTGATTTTGTGAGTTTTCCTGGGGAGGCTCCGAAGAAGAAAGAGTTGGTGGGGCACGATCGCTGGCGGGACGATCGCTTCCATGGGGTGTTGCAGGTGCGGCTGACGGTGGAGACGGCTCTGCATAGTTCGACAGGGAATATTGTGTTGGGGCGGGATGTGGGGGTGGATGAGCCGTTGGTGGGGCCGTTGGTGCAGCGCAATGGGCAGTGGATTATTCAGGGGAGTTCGTTGAAGGGTTGTGTTCGATCGGTGTATGAGGCGATTACGAATAGTACTCTGGGAACGAAACCTAATAAAGATTGTCGAGTAGATCGATCTCGCCTACCAATGAAAGCTTTTAATGATCGGAAAAACCCATCTTTGGAATTGTGTCCGGCGAGTCGGGTGTTTGGGGCGATGGGGTTCCAGGGCTTGGTGGAGATTGGGGATGCGGTGGCCGATCGTGCGCCGAGTATTGTGCGGGTGCAGCCGTTGTTTGCACCGCAGTTGGGGCCGGGTTATGAGGATGCGGCGGGAATGGCGCGGGGGCGGAAGTTTTATTACCATGGGCGGCGGTTGGCGGAGGGGGGCAGTATTCCGATTCAGGCGGTGATGGCAGGGGCGCAGTTGACGACGCAGATTCGGTTTAAGAATTTGGAGTCGGCGGATTTGGGGGCGCTGCTGGTGGCGTTGGGGTTGGATGAGAAGTATCGTTTTGCGTTGAAGCTGGGGGCGGCTAAACCGTTGGGATTGGGGACGGTGAGTGTGGAGGTGACTCAGGCTGAAATTAGTAATGGGAAAGAATTGCAGGCTAGGCGCTATGCAGATTACGTTGTGAAGCCTGATTGGTTAACGGGGAAGAGGTTGCACGCGGTGATGCGACAGCATATTACGATCGCGCATCAGGAGTTAATTCAAAAACCGCAGCTTGAGCAGTTGGTGGAGATTTTGAAATTTCCGACCGATCGGGAGCCGATCGAAGGGATTTATTAGGAGGATTGATTGATGAAAAAGCGAGATTGGCAGGTGGTGGACAGGCTGGCTCGGTACTGGGTAGAGCAGCGGACGGATGATACGGAGGTGCGCCGTTTGGTGAGTTATTTGCGGCAGTTGATTCAGCGGGGGGAGGCGATGGCGGGCTATCGGATGTTTGAGTATGTGCGGGTGTTGAAGATGAATGGGGCGGCGATGCAGCGGAGTAATCAAACGACGGTGCATTATGAGGAGATTTGTGAGGGGTTTGAGGAGTTTTTGGAGGATTATCGAGGGGAGCCGCAGCGGTTGTTGGAGGTGCTGGGCTGGACGGGACGGGTGATGCGGTATTACAAAGGTGGAAAGGAAGTAGGAAGTAGGAAGGCGGAACGCTGAAGTGGGAAGGCGGAACACTGAGGTAGGAAGTAGGAAGTAGGAACGCTGAAATTAAGAGAATTTACAGTTCTAGTGATGCTATGAGAAATGATCTTTGTTCATACTTCAGCGTTCACACTTCATCCTTTCCCGATCGTCCCGTAGATTCTAAATAATTCCTTAAGCATAGGGAATTAGCTCTGGATCCCCCTTGCACTTTTTCTCTATACAGACTATCGTTTTGGTATCGTCTAATCGACGCACCCCCTCCGATCCTTGAAAACCGCATAACTTCGTTGACCTGCGTCGATGCCTTATCCTGTAAGGGTTTCGGGCTCTAAGTCAAGGCTCTTATTGACAGTTTAGCTGAGCTTATTGACAGCAAAAATGACCTGCGTCGATTTGGCTTCTGAAACCCGCTGAGGGCAAGGCCCCCTGAACGAAGGGTTTCATGACCCACTCCCCGCGAGGGGATAGAAACAGCCGTACATAAAAAAACTCCTTGAATTCTATGAATTTCAAGTTTCATGACCCACTCCCCGCGAGGGGATAGAAACAAAACCCTGGTATTGAGTTATTTCCCGCTCGGTAAGCAGGGTTTCATGACCCACTCCCCGCGAGGGGATAGAAACCTGTTGACCACGAATGCTAGCGTCACGCTCATTCCACTGTTTCATGACCCACTCCCCGCGAGGGGATAGAAACTGCGACACTAGGGTTTAAGCCATCAACTGCAATGTTGCGTTTCATGACCCACTCCCCGCGAGGGGATAGAAACATTTCCACCAGTGTTCATTGTCGAAGTAGCACCACCAGTGTTTCATGACCCACTCCCCGCGAGGGGATAGAAACTCGTGTTCTCCAATCACAACGTCTGCAATAATCTCTTGTTTCATGACCCACTCCCCGCGAGGGGATAGAAACAGGAAAGATCCCAGTCATTGCGCCGATCCCCGTAGTAGTGTTTCATGCCCCACTCCCCGCGAGGGGATAGAAACACGAGGGCAGTTCGGGCAAATCTTTAGGAGAAGCTAACCAGTTTCATGACCCACTCCCCGCGAGGGGATAGAAACGATTGCATGCGTTCTAAAGTTTCTTCCAGTTTTGTAGAGTTTCATGACCCACTCCCCGCGAGGGGATAGAAACTTTGAGACTTTCATGATTTTTTTCTCCGAAAGAGGTTGTTTCATGACCCACTCCCCGCGAGGGGATAGAAACCGCTTCTCATCAACACCCCGTGTTCCAAGACTAAAAGCCATGGAGTTTCATGACCCACTCCCCGCGAGGGGATAGAAACCCTTTAACCGTAGCTTCTGCACCAGAAAGACTACCAGTAGGTTTCATGACCCACTCCCCGCGAGGGGATAGAAACACGACATAGAAAACAACAGAAGTAATGACAGTAATACTAGTTTCATGACCCACTCCCCGCGAGGGGATAGAAACTTCACAGATTGAAGGTTTTCAGGATGAGCTTTTGTGCCAAATGTTTCATGACCCACTCCCCGCGAGGGGATAGAAACTTCACCAAACCCAACTGGAACGTTAAATTCCAGGGGGGTGTTTCATGACCCACTCCCCGCGAGGGGATAGAAACCCTTATTTGCCCCCGAGTAATCACCTGTTCGCTGCCCACCGTTTCATGACCCACTCCCCGCGAGGGGATAGAAACTCAACAACAGCTGGGGTCATAGATAAAATCGGAATTCTATAAGTTTCATGACCCACTCCCCGCGAGGGGATAGAAACAAAACTCCACTTGTGCCTTGCACGACGTTAGATGGAGCGAGTTTCATGACCCACTCCCCGCGAGGGGATAGAAACTGCTTTCGCCTTCTTGGGTTTTCACCTCAAGACTGCGAGTTTCATGACCCACTCCCCGCGAGGGGATAGAAACAACAAGAAAGTAGGAAGTAAGAACGCTGAACGCGGAAACTACAAGAATTCACACTTCAGCGTTCACACTTCAGCCTTTCTAGGAAGTAGGAACGCTGAACGCAGAAACTAAGAGAATTCAGAATTCCGCCTTTCCCGATCGTCCTTTCGACTTCAGCGTTCATCCTTCCGCCTTTCCCGATCGTCCTTTCGACTTCAGCGTTCCTACTTCCTACTTCCGCCTTTCTTCCCCGTTTATTTCAAACAAACTCCGGGTATCCTAAGCATGTCTACCATTCCTACCCACTTCCGCGTTCCGCGTTCCGACTTCAGCCTTTCTTATTTATGTTTGACCTTCGCGATCGCACAAAAGCCTTTGCCCTGAGAATCATCAAGGTCTACACCGCCTTGCCCAAAACCACTGAAGCCCAAGTAATCGGCAAACAAGTCTTGCGCAGTGGCACCTCAGTGGGTGCGCATTATCGAGAAGCAAAACGTGCCCGATCGATCGCCGAATTCATCAGCAAAATTGAAGGCGGCACCCAAGAACTCGAAGAAACCATCTACTGGCTAGAACTCCTCACTGAAGCCGAAATCATCTCCTCAGAGCGTTTACAGCCACTCATGGAAGAAGCCAACGAACTAATGGCCATCTTAACCAGTAGTGTGAGGAAGGCGAAAATAAGTAGGAAGGCTGAAGGCTGAACGCGGAAACTAAGAGAATTCACACTTCAGCCTTCATACTTCAGCCTTTCTAGGAAGTAGGAAGTAGGAACGCTGAAATTAAGAGAATTTACAGTTCTAGTGATGCTATGAGAAACGATCTTTGTTCATACTTCAGCGTTCACACTTCATCCTTTCCAGAGGTTGGCGAAGTTTTTGGAGGGGTATGGGCGGCGGGTGCAGTATTCGGTGTTTGAGTGTTTTTTGTCGTTGGATGAGATGAGGCTACTTTATGACAAAGTGCGATGGCGTGTGAAGGAAGGTGAAGATAATGTGCGATTTTATTGGATTCCGAAGGATGCTGTGGCTAGAACGTTGACCTTGGGGAGTCCACCACCGGAGGAACCGCCCAAAGTTTACATAATTTAGCTTTTTTGGGGATGGGCTAGGGGTTGACAGTTTTAGGTAGCTCGGTAGAATTATGGGGTGAGGGTTCTTCCCACGCAATCCGACAGAACCTTGAAAACCGCATAACTTCGTTGGATTGTGTGTGAGCCTTATTCTGCAAGGGTTTTAGGAAACTGCCTTTGCCTTTATTGACCTTAAAACAGGCTTTATTGATTAGTACAAACCTATTGTGTGGATTTGCCTTCTCAAGTCCGCTCAGGGCAAGGCTCCCTAAGCGAAGGGTTTCATTACCCACTCCCCGCAAGGAGACAGAAACTACTCCACCAGTTTTTCAGAGTGTAATAGAATGTGTTCGTGTTTCATTACCCACTCCCCGCAAGGGGACAGAAACCGCTGATCGAGGGTTACTGGATTGTTGTTGCCGTTGTTTCATTACCCACTCCCCGCAAGGGGACAGAAACAGGTACTGGACTAGAAGAAGGGAGTTTTAACGCCCACTCCGTTTCATTACCCACTCCCCGCAAGGGGACAGAAACCTTTGCGAAGATGAATTCACCATTCTTAAAGCGTTGATTGTGTTTCATTACCCACTCCCCGCAAGGGGACAGAAACCTTGTGCTAGATGTTTAGCTGTTGCGCGTTTCTTACCTTGAGACTGTTTCATTACCCACTCCCCGCAAGGGGACAGAAACAATACTATTCCTGCTAACACCAGAACGAATCTTTGAACAGGTTTCATTACCCACTCCCCGCAAGGGGACAGAAACACTTCATTCTCCTAGTTTTTCAGTTTTATTACAAGTGTGTTTCATTACCCACTCCCCGCAAGGGGACAGAAACAAGTAGCAGTCATGTTTCTAGCCCTCCTAGGACTATAGTTTCATTACCCACTCCCCGCAAGGGGACAGAAACCTCACAGACGAGATCGATCTGGCAACCAGCAACGGGAGCGGTTTCATTACCCACTCCCCGCAAGGGGACAGAAACTTGTAGGGTATTTCATCCTAAATTCCTTGTGAACTACTGTTTCATTACCCACTCCCCGCAAGGGGACAGAAACCTTTGTTGTGGCTGCAACTTGAGCTGTTGCTCGTATTGGCTGGTTTCATTACCCACTCCCCGCAAGGGGACAGAAACGATGTGCGACTCATGGATTTTCTCCATAAAGAGTTTACGTTTCATTACCCACTCCCCGCAAGGGGACAGAAACGACCTTCAATTGAAGCTGATGACCGAATTAATCCAGTCGTTTCATTACCCACTCCCCGCAAGGGGACAGAAACCACCACCACCCCGAATTGGAAGATGCCAGGATCGGTAATATCTAGTGTTTTATTACCCACTCCCCGCAAGGAGACAGAAACCTTAATTGGTACTCTGAGAATTGGTACTGTTTCATTACCCACTCCCCGCAAGGGGACAGAAACTCGGCAACAATGACCCCGCCCACATCTTTGCGACCCTCTTTTGTTTCATTACCCACTCCCCGCAAGGGGACAGAAACTACCTTCGGTAATGGCGGTTTTTTGCACTGACGGGGTGTTTCATTACCCACTCCCCGCAAGGGGACAGAAACGAATCGTATCAGAGATGTGGAGCGAGCACTTAATCTTGCTCAGGTTTCATTACCCACTCCCCGCAAGGGGACAGAAACTTGCGCTATACAGCCATGCTCACTGCCTGATTACTGACCCTGCATGAGTTGGACTGATGCAGGGTTCTTTTTTCTCACTCACTTCCCATTCCAACCCAAGGTGGCACGCAAATCTGCAAAAGCTACTGCCCACAAGGTGCTGAAGCACACTCCCACTTGGCAATGGGTGATTCCCTATGACGTTTGAATGCGCTCAACGGACTGAGTACAACAGATAACCTGAAGCTAGAGGAGGACTATGAAGTGAATCTAGAAGAAGACATCAACCTGAATGACTAATTCTTGAACCGCTTCATACCAAATCAACTAGTGATTGCAACACATAACGCTCCCCCCAAATCCCCCTATCTCCTTCGGAGAGGCTATGCCAAGAAAAAGGGGAGCTTTGAAAGAATTTGCCTGAATTCCCCCCTTGTATCTTAAGAGTAGTGGTAGACCGCTCCCCCTTAGGTTTCTCAAAACCGTAAAAAAGCTTGGGTCGCCACAGTCCTCGAAGTGCTGAGAACTCGTAAAATCGCCTGGACTTCTAAGTCCGCATGGAGCAAGGAAGAGCGCAGCCTTCGACCGATGGTATCTGATGGAGGTTTTCTTATGGAGCAGCAATCACAATGGGTGGGTATTGATGTCAGTAAAGCGAACTTAGATGTTTATCTTCGACCCAGTGGTCAGCAGTTTCAAGTCAAAAATCAAGCCAGTGGAATCATTGAATTGATCAAACAACTGCAAGGGTTCAAAATCCAACAAGTGATTTTAGAAGCGACTGGAGGACTAGAACTTGAAGTTGCTCAAGCCCTGCAAAAACAAGGGTTTGCCATTGCTATCATCAATCCTCGACAAGCCCGAGATTTTGCCAAAGCCAGTGGCAAGTTGGCCAAAACAGATCGAATTGATGCGGCGGTGCTAGCGCACTTTGGTGAAGCGATGCAACCTGCCATCACTATTCTAGCCAGTGCTCATGAACAAGCCCTACAAGAATCCGTCACTCGTCGTCGTCAACTGGTCGAGATGTTAACGGCTGAGAAGAACCGTCAGAGTAGTCTACGCGGTAAGATGCGGCAGGATGTCGATGAGCATGTGGAGTGGTTAGAGAAACGCATTCGTCAACTCGATGATGAAATTGAGCAACTCAGTCAGGCTCATGACCAATGGCGATCACGCATGGCTCTGCTGACGAGTGTGCCAGGGATTGGCAAAGTGATTGCAACCACCCTCATCGCCGCTTTACCTGAGTTGGGACAAGTCAGTGATAAACGCATTAGCGCCTTGGTTGGGGTTGCTCCGCTCAACCGAGATAGTGGCAAATACCGGGGGGCTCGCACCATTTGGGGGGGACGAGCCAATGTTCGGGCTTCACTGTACATGGGATCACTGGTTGCCGTACAACACAACCCAGTTTTGAAAGCCTTCTATGCCCGACTTGTGTCCCAGGGGAAGGCAAAGAAGGCAGCTTTAACGGCTTGTATGCACAAGTTATTACGAATTCTCAATGCCATGATTCGAGATGGCAAACCTTGGCAGCCTGCTATTTTAGCGACTGAGGAAGGTTAACGGTTGATCTGGTTTTAACGTTTTGTGTTTCGAGCTGTTGAGTAAGACTCTAACTATGACTTAGGGTTAGATTGTTGCGCCAAATTCTTGTCTAGGGCGAGAGGTCTGTCCGTTATGGGATCGCATAACGGACTTGACATTTAAGATAATCGCTTTTTTCTAGCGCAGCGGCGCGTAGCGCGGGGGCTAGGGGCGATCGGATCTGTAGCATTGATTAATCAATTCGGTATTACATCGGACTCTACAATCTGGTTATGGCATTTGATATATAGAACTGCGCGATCGCCCCTTAATTCTCCACCTTTACTGATCCGTAAGTTGAGCTTGCAGCGCTTGGATCTGTTCGATGGTCAAGCCAGTGACTTCAGCAATCGTCTCCACAGGCAGCTTTTGACGAAGTAAATTCAGTGCGATCGTCTGGGTCGCTTTTTCCATCCCCTTTTCTTCCCAACTGGTCATCGTCTCCATAATCGCCTCCTTTTCCCGTACCTCTAGTTTATCAATTTCAGCCTGAAACCGTTGCTCTTCCTGCGCAGTCAATCGTAGATAGCTATCCACTGGTATTAGGAGATCGCCCCTTAATTCTCCACCTTTACTGATCCGTAAGTTGAGCTTGCAGCGCTTGGATCTGTTCGATGGTCAAGCCAGTGACTTCAGCAATCGTCTCCATAGGCAGCTTTTTACGGAGCATATTCAGCGCGATCGTCTGGGTCGCTTTTTCCATCCCCTTTTCTTCCCAACTGGTCATCGTTTCCATAATCGCCTCCTTTTCCCGTACCTCTAGTTTATCAATTTCAGCCTGAAACCGTTTCTCTTCCTGTGCCGTCAAGCGCAGATAGCTATCCACAAACTGGGAAATCAACTGACTCTTAGCCGGATTCAACTTCAGCGTCACCAACAGCCGCAAACATTCCGCCTTCACCTTCGGTCGATCGCGCTCCTCGATCGCCATCTTTGCCATTAAGGCCGCTGCCACCGGATTCGGGCGATTGAGAAAGTCCCGCCAGTTCAACTGATTTAACTGAATCGACGCAAAGTTAAATTCCAACACCTTCAAGTTGGGAAATTCTACACTGTACTGATTTTGAGCTGCTTCCTTCGGTTGTTCGTAGGAAAAAAGAGCAATTGGATAAATTCGTTTTAAATGCTTTTGGTGTAGGCGGGAGAAGTAGAAAAACAATCGCTGGGGGAATCGTATTTGATAGGTTGATTGTCGTTTAATGCAATAGATTTAAAACATCGTCGATCGCGAATGCTCGATCCCCCTAAATCCCCCTTCAAAAGGGGGACTTTGAACTAATTTGGCTAAATTCCCCCCTTTTTAAGGGGGTTAGGGGGGATCGGCTCTATATTCCCCCCCTTTTTAAGGGGGGCTAGGGGGGGATCAAATCTACGCGATCGACGATGTTTTCAATTTACTGATGTTCTTTGATCGCGCTACAAAACTTAACCACCCTGTACGGTTGACGGGGGAAGAGATCGCCGCTACATTGCTATAGTTAAGCAGCAATCGGAGATTCTAACTCTGCTGCTAATCAGCCCGAAAAACTAGCGCGATCGCCTTGAGCGTAAGGCCCTCAAAACGATCGCTAAGCCCCCAAGCTGTCCTAAGCAGCATGGTGACCTGGATTGCATTTTAGCACCCCAAGCCGCCCTGTTTCGCCATGTCAGAAAACGGGGCGGCTAGCTTTTTGGGTTTTCCTCGTCCATTTACTTCACGTTTTGAGGAAAACCTATGACTCGCTATACCAAGAAAATCAAACTCCAACTGAGCGGTGACAACGATGCTGTTGAGGCGGCGATCGGCATTTTGCACGTTCTCAATTTCATCAGTGCCCATGAGTGGAGTCAAACCGTCCGCAAACGGGGAGAACCCACCGTCGTCCGCGTGGCAGCTAGGGAGATTATGCTAGAAGGGTAGATCCCCCTAAATCCCCCTTAATAAGGGGGACTTTGAACTATTTTTACTAAATTCCCCCCTTTTTTTCTAGCGTTAGCGGCGCGTAGCGCGGGGGGCTAGGGGGGGATCAAATCTACGCGATCGACGAGATGTCTGATCCCCCTAAATCCCCCTTAATAAGGGGGACTTTGAACTATTTTTACTAAATTCCCCCCTTTTTTTCTAGCGTTAGCGGCGCGTAGCGCGGGGGGCTAGGGGGGGATCAAATCTACGCGATCGACGAGATGTCTGATCCCCCTAAATCCCCCTTAATAAGGGGGACTTTGAACTATTTTTACTAAATTCCCCCCTTTTTTTCTAGCGTTAGCGGCGCGTAGCGCGGGGGCTAGGGGCGATCGGATCTGTAGCATCAAATTAATCAATTTGGTATCAGAGCGTTTACAGCCACTCATGGAAGAAGCCAACGAACTAATGGCCATCTTGACCAGTAGTGTGAGGAAGGCGAAAATAAGTAGGAACGCTGAACGCTGAAATGAAAGATGTTTTCCGACTCCCGCGTTCACCCTTCCTCCTTTCTTCCGATCGGCTACGCATAAATGACATCGATCGCGCGTCCCGATTCCGTCTGATGAATTTCCGATCGTAATCGTTCTTGTATGGGCGGGATTGCTTCCCGTCGATCGAAAATCACCAGCCAGCCAAAATCTAACCCCATCCGCGCCAAATATTTGTCAATTTGCTCCAAACCGCGCGCCAACTGATCCCGGCCATCATCCCGCTGCACCTTAATTTCAATCCCCAACCGCACTGCGCCATAGCACAGGTACAAATCCATCCGATCTCGACCGATTGCATACTCCCGTTCTAGCATTCCGCCTCCATTCACCACCCGATGTAAAAATGCCATCAACACTAAGTGGGGTGCAATTTCATGGTACAAGGCACTCTTCAGCAACGGCTCCCCATGCTGAAGCCAAAACGCCATAAATGCCTCCCGCAACGCCACCAGATTCAACGCCCCCGCCGCCGTTAGCCAAGTTGGTGCAATCGTCGGCAAACTATCCTGGGGACCCTGCGCCAACACACGCACCAAAACCTCCCGATAAATCGGATTCGCCACCACCAACCCACCGTGATTTTCCCGTCGCAACAACCCCAAATCAATTAGAAAACGACGATCCTCTTCACTCGACTCACCCAACTCTCGCCCCGCCATCATTGGCTCCAAAACAGCCCGCACTCGCCGTTCCCGTAGTCTTTCCGCCAAACTGTCGAGGTGCGTATCCTGCCGACGAATTAAATTTTCCTTGGCAATTTGGATATGCTGCGGTTCGATCGCTCTTGTTGGATCAGGGACAACCACCTCCACACATTGTCGCGCCAAGGCATTGACCAACCAAGGCTGCCCCATCGTTAGCTCATACGCTAATGCCAACGCTGCAGGAGTGAAAACTTGACCCGTATCTTGAGTATGCTGATGATAGAGTTCCGCCACTTCGGCTGCTGTAAAATTACGAATCGTTAGCGATTCAACTTTAATATTAAACGGACTCGCCGTATGCAGATTTTCACTGCCACCAGACGCAATTTTATAATCCCGCACATCCCGCAATCCAATGAGACCGATCGATTGCGGAAAACCCTCCGGTCGATCGGGATACCCCGATCGTAATTGTCTGAGAACAGAAAGCAAGGACTCATCCCGCAAGGAATCAACCTCATCAATCAGCACCACCAATGGCCGTGATGCTGTAACTGCCCAGTCCTGTAGTGCCGTCTGAATTCGACTGCCAACCTCAGCGATCGGGGGCCAATTGACTGGGCGCAACTCAGAGGGTACTCGTACTCGAATAGCCAGTTGCCAAGATGCTAAAATCGCTAGCTCTGCCTGCCCAATATCATGGGGAAAGGGTGCTCCCACCTCCGCTGAAACCATCACCGCTGTATACCGTCCTGATTCCATTAGTTGTTTCGCTAGCGACAACATCGCCGTCGTCTTACCCGTTTGGCGCGGCGCATGAATTACAAAATAATTCCGTTGCTCAATTAAGCGCTCTAAATTTGGCAATCGATCGGTTGCTGGCAGCATGTAGTGGATGTCAGCTTGACAGGGGCCAGCGGTATTGAAGTGACGGCGCATAGGACAGGGGGATAACAAGATCGCCTCAGCATCATAACAAATCCCCAGAGGCTACCAAGGGAGTAGCGTATAAGTAACGTCCCAAGTGGATAGAGGGGTAGGGGGTAAACGGGTAGGGGGGTGAATGAACCAGGGATATAGCTGTAGCCAAGTAAATTAGGATAGTTTTATTTTTGCTTGCCAGCCAGCCGATCCCCCCTAGCCCCCGCGCTACGCGCCGCTGCGCTAGTAATAAGGGGGGAATTCGACCAAATTCTCTTAAAGTCCCCCTTATTAAGGGGGATTTAGGGGGATCGAATTTGTCGCATAGATGGATTAACTTCATACCGCCATTCTAACTTCATGGGCTATGGCTATAATTTGCATAAATCGCCTGCGCTTTCCATCCCCCATGCCCCAGCCCCCCAAAAAATCCCAAAAACCTCCACTCACTTGGCCCAACCAGCCCGACCTTATTGGCCTTCAATTCACCCTCCAACCCCAGCAAAACTGCACCCTGCCCAGCAACTACACCTACTGGTTACACGCCTGGTTCCTCGATCAAATCCGCACGATCGATCCCAACATTTCCGCCTTCCTCCACGACAACCAAACCGAAAAAGCCTTCACCCTCTCCGCCTTCCTCGGTGAGATTCAAACCCACGATCGCAGCCTCAGCTTCAGCAGCAGCCACACCTACCACTGCCACATCACGGCCCTCTGCGCCCCCGTTTGCCAAGCCCTGCGCCAGTGGCTCACCCAGCCACCCCAGCAACTCACCCTAAAAAACACCCCCTTCCAAATCCTCAACTGGCAAATTGCCCTGCCCGCCACGACCTACGAAGCCCTCTGGGACAGCCCCCCGCCACCGGATCTCAGCCTCACCTTCCTCAGCCCCACCGGCTTCCGCAAAAACGGCAACCACATGCCCCTGCCCATCCCAGAAAACCTCTTCCATAGCTACCTGCGCCGCTGGAATACCTTTGCTCACCTAGAGTTTGAGCAAGACGAGTTCCTGGCCTGGGTGAATGAATGCGTTGTGTTGCTGCGCCATGATATCCGATCGCGCAAAGTCCAACCGGGCAAACAAGGCTCTGTCACTGGCTTTATCGGTAGCATCCAACTCGGCCTCACCCCCAAAGCCCAGCAGGAACCGGAATATGTCCAACTGGTTCACGCCCTGATCCAAGCTGCGCCCTACTTCGGTACTGGACATAAAATCACCTTCGGGCTGGGTCAGACCCGTCTGGGCTGGATGCCCACGGCGATCGACCTGTTCCTTAATTCCGTTGATGACAGCAGCGATCGGGCGGCGGAGAACAGTATTTACAATTCTAGTGAGAATGGGACGAGCAATTTAGATACGGACGTTTCCCAACTCCGAAAAATGTTGATCAAAACTCGTACAGCGGAATTGGAACAACAATTCATTCGCACTCGCAAACGTCAAGGCGGCGATCGGGCTAAAAACATCGCCCACCTCTGGGCTACGATCGTGGCTCGCCAAGAAACGGGAGATAGTCTCAAGGCGATCGCGGCTGACCTGAATTTGCCCTACGAAACTGTCAAAAAATACGCCCAACTGGCCCGCAAACAACTAGCAGAGTTCTAGATTTCACGGCCATAGAAAATCGGTTCCACGTCCAGCCGCACGGGGCGTTGCTCGGCCATGTCAATGTATTGCATTCGGCGTTTTGGGGCAATGCAGGCCATGGCGATCGCGACACTCATCATTTTGGTGCCTCCGGTGATATCGGCGATCAGGAGTTCTTCTTTGAAGGGGGATTCTCGGAAAATTTGATTGGTTACTTGAAAAATTTGTTCATAGTCGTATTCAAAGATGGGTGGCTTGCGGTGAATGGTGATGGTGTGTTGGTATTTCCAATCGAGATAGCGTTGTAGGAGTTGGGCGGTGGGGGCGGAGTCTGGGCTAGACAGTAACCAAACTTCTTGCAGGGTGCCTGCGGTGTAGTGATAGTCGATCGCGTTGAGTTGCGGTTGTTGATTGGATTGAGAAAAGTTAATGGCTTCAAAGTCGGTCTGGTTGACGGTTGGGCTGGTCATAATTTTCTCGATGCCAGCGGCGATCGTGGTGGCTGCGGGGGTTTGGCTGCGGGGGCTGTAGGGGCTGACCAGCAGGATGAGGCCCTTGGCGGGTTGGGGAATTTCTTTAGTCAGGGAGAGGCCGCGCAGGCGCAGGGCTTCGCGTTGGCGTTGGCGATCGTAGAGCCACCAGCCCGCTGCAATGAGGGGGACGGCGATGAGGCCGATCGGGTTGGCGTTGGAGATGAGGCCAATGAGGGCGTTGATGGCGGCGAAGCCAAGGAATTCTAGGGGGGAGGTGGGGGAGATGATGCCGGGGGAGTCGGAGCGCTTGGTGAGGGCGGAAGGGGAAGCATCGGCTGGGGACATAGGGACCTCGCGAGTCAGGGGGTTGTCTTGTTTATTAGGATAATGGCTGGTTGGAAGGGGGGAGTACCGATCTTGAAGTAGGAAGGCGGAAGTAGGAAGGCGGAACTGAGAGAATGAGGGTTATCTTCCGTTTTCTTTTTTTGTCTAAAGAGATGCTTAAGTTTGGGTGATGGGTGTGGGGTTGGGCTTGCCGTTTTTCTCTAGAGGGGGTATCTTTTTGGTATCGTCTAATCGACGCACCCCCTCCGATCCTTGAAAACCGCATAACTTCGTTGACCTGCGTCGATGCCTTATCCTGTAAGGGTTTCGGGCTCTAGGTCAAGGCTCTTATTGACAGTTTAGTTGAGCTTATTGACAGCAAAAATGACCTGCGTCGATTTGGCTTCTGAAACCCGCTCAGGGCAAGGCTCCCTGAACGAAGGGTTTCATGACCCACTCCCCGCGAGGGGATAGAAACGGTAAGCAGGATGCTTTCACGCCAACTTCCTAGGAGTTTCATGACCCACTCCCCGCGAGGGGATAGAAACTTCATCGCAGGGGTTACCAGCAACTTACATCCTGGTACTGTTTCATGACCCACTCCCCGCGAGGGGATAGAAACCGGGTAACGATTGCCTGGCGGCTCACCTCACGCCCATGTTTCATGACCCACTCCCCGCGAGGGGATAGAAACGAGTCTTCCAGTCACCGTCAGTGGGGAGAATGACGCACTGCTCTTGTGTTTCATGACCCACTCCCCGCGAGGGGATAGAAACGAGGATAATGTCCCCAGGGATGGTACCCCCGATTTTTTCGGTTTCATGACCCACTCCCCGCGAGGGGATAGAAACAAGAAAGCAATTCTTGGGGACTGCCGACGGTTCCACTCGGGTTTCATGACCCACTCCCCGCGAGGGGATAGAAACCATCCGCCGTCATCGGCCCAGTCGTATCTTGCGAACCGATAGTTTCACGACCCACTCCCCGCGAGGGGATAGAAACAAAGCAATCCAACCAGCCAAGTTCAGAGAAGTCTCCTCTGGTTTCACGACCCACTCCCCGCAAGGGGACAGAAACAATTCATCAGCCGCGATCTGATCAGCAAGAAGTTGTTTCACGACCCACTCCCCGCGAGGGGATAGAAACAACAAGAAAGTAGGAAGTGGGAACGCTGAACGCTGAAATGAAAGACTTTGTTCTACTTCAGCCTTCACACTTCAGCCTTTCCCGATCGCCCTTCACACTTCAGCCTTTCCCGATCGTCCTTCCGACTTCAGCCTTCACACTTCAGCCTTTCCCGATCGCCCTTCATACTTCAGCCTTCCGACTTCCTCCTTTCCCGATCGCCCTTCCTACTTCAGCGTTCATACTTCAGCCTTTCCCGATCGTCCTTCACACTTCAGCCTTTCCCGATCGCCCTTCATACTTCAGCCTTCATACTTGCCCGATCGTCCTTCAGCCTTTCTCCTAATACGCTACGATAACCATAGATAGATAAAAATGGTAAGTATGATTGTTCTCTGTACCCATAACGATGGAGGTGTAGGAAAAACGACACTAGCAGTCCACATTGCAGGTGCCTTACAGACCCAACTGGTTCGCTTGTTACTGATTGATTGTGACGACCAAGCTGATTTCTGGCAATTTTATAGCGATCGACTCCCGCAGCAGAACAAAGACATCTTCATTAGTGAAGATATCTCAATTATCTGGAACCGAAAACGAGAGGCCGTTCGACGACTCGCTAAATTAGAACAGTATGACCATATCGTACTGGACATGGACAGTGCATTGCAAAATTCTGTCGAAATGATTTTAGGTAGCCAGCCAGACCTTATCTTTGTCCCCATCAACCGCTCCCAAAAGGTGAAAGCCCTCAGAAATTTGCCGCGCACATTAACTGTTGTCGCGCAATTAGGGGAAAAAATTGGCTATACCCCCCGTACGATCGTTGTACCTCTCGGTATAGATGCCGCTGAAATTGAACCCATTCGCCAAAAGCCTGAATTGAATGGATTTTCCTGGAAAACGGCCCCTGCGATTCCAGACTTGCAAGATTTGATGCAGATTGCTATCTACCAGGACAAAAAATATATTTGGCAATATCCTGGTCAAGCCCACCTGTTGGACTATTTCTTAAAATTGTTAGGAGATGAAACCAATGAATAATCTACAATCCCAATCTCTTGACCCACTCGCCCAAAATGCAATTTCAATGGGAATAGAATCCATTAATCAAACAGAGACACTAGAGAAAATCACACTAGAGTTTGATCAACTGAGTAGACATAAATTAAAGCGGCTTGCTAATAGTCTTACATTATCTGTAAGAACAGTTATAGAATCTGCAATTAACTATACCTGTAGTTACATCATTGAGTCTGATACAACGCTGAATGACCTCTGGATAGATGACTTGCCTAACCCCACCTTTCCCGTCAAAATCACGCTTTCCCTCGAAACGACTAAAAAACTAGAACAAGTTGGCATGAGCCAATCCATTAACCAATGTGCCATTATTGGGATTAATCTACTTTACGATCGACTTCTTTCCCATACGCCTCCTATCCATGACTGATTTTCTCGCGATCGAAGCCCTAATCAACGGCATTGTTTCTGCCGATACCACCTTGAAAGGCGAATTAGGTCGTCGTTTTGCCCTTTACTTAGGATTAACCCCAGGCGAAATAGGTCGTGATGGGGGATGTGATGGGACAGGCGAAATCAATGGCAAATCCATCTACTTCCAGTCGAAATTAGAGCGAGAAAAGATGGATGCCTCAAGGGCAGCCGAATTCTATGGCAATGTTGGCCTGCACCAAGCCAACATTGGAATCATGCTCTCTGGTGCAGGCTACACCCCCGGCTTTGCCCAACGCCTTGCCAAAGATCCTTATTTGACACAGCGATACGAGATCCATCTTCTCTCCCTACGCGACTTATTTGAGGAAAGTACAGCATTCCAGCAAGCCATCGTCAGTCTGCCACCCCTTCGCAATTTACGAAATTTTCAGTTTCAGGATTTACTGTAACTAGGCATGCTGCAACAAAAGGATGAACGCGGAAGGTGGAAATGATTTTCAGCTTTCAGATTCCACATGGCTTCCTCTGGGTGTCTAAAGAGATGCTTAAGTTTGGGTGACGGGTGTGGGGTTGGGCTTGCCGTTTTTCTCTAGAGGGGGTATCTTTTTGGTATCGTCTAATCGACGCACCCCCTCCGATCCTTGAAAACCGCATAACTTCGTTGACCTGCGTCGATGCCTTATCCTGTAAGGGTTTCGGGCTCTAAGTCACGGCTCTTATTGACAGTTTAGCTAGGCTTATTGACAGCAAAAATGACCTGCGTCGATTTGGCTTCTGAAACCCGCTGAGGGCAAGGCCCCCTGAACGAAGGGTTTCATGACCCACTCCCCGCGAGGGGATAGAAACAGAGGCCTTTGCACCTTGAGAAGCTTTTCATGATATAACAGTTTCATGACCCACTCCCCGCGAGGGGATAGAAACTATGTTTCATAGTAGATTCTCCTAAAGTAAGCTATTTTCTAGTTTCATGACCCACTCCCCGCGAGGGGATAGAAACCGTCCTATCTAGGTTTTTACAAACAGTTTATCAGTTACCCGTTGTTTCATGACCCACTCCCCGCGAGGGGATAGAAACATTAGCCATGATGAAGTCTCCCGGGGATTTTTTCCCCGTTTCATGACCCACTCCCCGCGAGGGGATAGAAACAGTCTATTGATTTCAAGGGAACACACGAAGAAAACAGGAACAGTTTCATGACCCACTCCCCGCGAGGGGATAGAAACAACCCGAAGTGCGAGAGCTGGAAACCCATTCCAACCGTTGCGTTTCATGACCCACTCCCCGCGAGGGGATAGAAACTCTTTTCACAGTATCCGCAGATTGGGAGATTATCCCAATCAGTTTCATGACCCACTCCCCGCGAGGGGATAGAAACGGGGGGAAAGTGAGAAGTAGGAACGCTGAACGCTGAAACGAAGAGAATTCCGACTTCAGCCTTTCCCGATCGTCCTTCACACTTCAGCCTTCACACTTCAGCCTTTCCCGATCGTCCTTCCTACTTCAGCCTTCACACTTCAGCCTTTCCCGATCGCTCTTCATACTTCAGCCTTCACACTTCATACTTGCCCGATCGCCCTTCATACTTCAGCATTCACACTTCAGCCTTTCCCGATCGGGTCTTGACAGTTTTGGTTAGCTCGGTAGAATTATGGAGTGGGAGTTGTTTCCACGCGATCGGTCAGAACCTCGAAAACCGCATAACTTCGTCGGATTGTGTGTATGCTTTGCGGCATAAGTTTTCTGGTCGTCAGAGTGTTATTTTTGGGGGTTAAATCCAGGCTGTTTTTGGTAGTACAAATCTATTGTGTGGATTGAGCCTCTGAAAGTGGCTCAGGGCAAAGCCCCCTGAACGAAGGGTTTCATGACCCACTCCCCGCGAGGGGATAGAAACGGGTGATTGTGATCAGTATACTGAGACAAGCTCAGTCGAGTTTCATGACCCACTCCCCGCGAGGGGATAGAAACCTGCAAAACCGATTCCACCACGAATATCTCTGCTGGTGTTGTTTCATGACCCACTCCCCGCGAGGGGATAGAAACTCTAAAATTCGGATCGTAATATACGCAAATCTCGTTTGCTTGATGGTTTCATGACCCACTCCCCGCGAGGGGATAGAAACTTTCGCCGAGAAGGAAGGACGAACGAATTAGAGAAAACTCAACTGTTTCATGACCCACTCCCCGCGAGGGGATAGAAACGTTCCAGTCAAAATTCCATCCACCGCACCTTCAACTGGTTTCATGACCCACTCCCCGCGAGGGGATAGAAACACAACTCCTAATAAAAAAGATTCGAGGGAATCACACGCTGTTTCATGACCCACTCCCCGCGAGGGGATAGAAACGGTTTTAACTGCTAAGCCTAGGCAAACCCCATAGGGGTCAGGTTTCATGACCCACTCCCCGCGAGGGGATAGAAACGAATAAACTGCCAACACATTGAAGGTGAGTCGCCATATGGTTTCATGACCCACTCCCCGCGAGGGGATAGAAACAGAGCGGCTGCTTGTGCCTGAGACTGGGAGGTAGAGTTTCACGACCCACTCCCCGCGAGGGGATAGAAACACATCTCGACCTGTTGCAACTCTTGAAAAAACACACCGTGTTTCACGACCCACTCCCCGCAAGGGGACAGAAACAACAAGAAAGTAGGAACGCTGAACGCTGAAACTAAGAGAACTCACACTTCAGCCTTTCCTGATTGCCCTTCCTACTTCAGCCTTTCCCGAACAAGTGAGAAGTAGGAACGCTGAACGCTGAAACAGAAGACGTTTTCCTACTTCAGCCTTCACACTTCATACTTTCCCGGAACCCCTCCCTTCCACCTATCCGCTACGATCGTCCCATCCCGATCATTTCCAGTTTCCGCCTTACCATGTTCCCCACCTTCGACCATCCCCCCACGATCGACCTCCTCAGCCACCTCACCTCCGGCACCCTCAACCAACCCAACAACCTCGCCAAAGCCCTCCGCCTCTGGACGATCCTGCAAACCCTATACAGCGAAGAAACCGACCCCCTCCCCCCCAGCTTCACCTCCGCCCAATGGCGCAACCTCCACTACCCCAACGGCTTCCCCCTCCACACCGCCCACACCCTCCTGAAAAACACCCCCATCGACCTCCACACCTGGACGATCGACTACACCCACCGCTACCCCAAAGAAGCCCCCCACCTGACCCAACGCCTCCAGGAAATCCCCTTCAAAATCAGCGATCGTACCCTGCGCAACGACTTCGCCACCCTCGCCACCCTCGGCTGGCTCCACCCCCAAGGCAGCGGCAACCAACGCCAATACCAACGCACCCCCATCAACGGCCAACAACGCTTCATCCTCGACCTCGAAAACATCATGTCGAGCGACCTCTCCCACCAACTCACCCACTTCCTCCAGCAACTCCACCAACTCTGGCAAGCCCCCCTCACATCCCCCATCCGCCTGCAATACCGCAGCGCCCGCCGCTACCAAGCCGAATTCGACCTCATTACCTACCCCGTCTGCATCTACTACTGCCAACGCGCCCCCTACCTCTTCGCCTACGGCCAAACCCCCAACACCCCCGACACCCTCGCCTGGTACGACTACCGCCTCGACCACATCCTCAACATCACCCCCATCACCTGGGCAGACGTCCCCCCCACCTGGCTGCCCAAAAACGGATCAACCCATCCCCCCCCCCCCAAACCCCCAACCACCCCACCCACACACCACCCCACCCCCCCCCACCCCCCCCCCACCCCCCCCCCACCCCCCCCCCCCCCCCCCCCCC
>NZ_JBLZFX010000055.1:0-40012 GCF_050753345.1 Alkalinema pantanalense CENA528
CTCCTACCCCCCCACCCCTTCCCCACTAAGACCACCCGTCAAATACAAGGACATCCCCCCACTTCGATAGAATGACAATGGAACTTGTTAAGTCTCATTAAGAACCGGGGTTCTCCACCCATGCTCGAAGCCATCCAAACCCAGATCTACACCCTAAGCCAGACCGCGAATCAACTGGTGCTAGGCCAACTCACCCACCTGTCGATCGTCAGCATCGCCATTATCTTCGGAGCCGGACTGCTCACCAGTCTGACCCCCTGCACCCTGTCCATGTTGCCAATCACCGTGGGCTACATCGGTAGCTACGAAGCACAATCCCGTTGGCAAGGGGCAATCCAATCGGCCTGGTTTGCCCTCGGCCTCGCCACCACCTTAACGGGGCTAGGCATTGTCGCTTCGTTATTGGGCAAAGTCTATGGTCAGGTGGGGCTGGGATTACCGATCGTTGTGAGCCTCGTCGCAATCCTCATGGGCTTAAACCTACTGGAAGTCTTACCGCTGAGAATGCCCGCCGGATTGGGACTGGATTGGATTTCCCAGGACTTACCCGCTGGCGTGCGATCGTATTTAATTGGACTGACCTTTGGCCTCGTCGCGTCCCCTTGCAGCACTCCCGTCTTGGCAACGCTGCTGACCTGGTTAGCCAGCCACCAAGATCCCCTGCTCGGCGGAGCCCTCTTGCTAGCCTACACCGCTGGCTACGTTGCGCCGTTGGTAGTGGCGGGAACCTTCACCGCTGCCATCAAAAAGATTCTAGAGATTCGCCAGTGGTCTGCCTGGATTACGCCAACGAGTGGGGTTCTCTTGTTAGGGTTTGGCATGTTTTCCCTCGTGTCTCGCTTACCGTGGCAGTTTTAAAGGCAACTGGTGATAGATAACGTTGCTGCCGGATGCCTTAGATCGAGCATTCACTATTTTCTTTCTGGTTACTAATCTGATTTCAAATTTCTGTTCTTTCATTATCATTCCCGAATTATGTCGATCGCCCCTACCAATCCCCCGTTTAATCCCCTGACTGCTGTAAAAAGATTTATTAATCGAGAGATTTTACCTGTTTTAGGGAAATTGCAACTCGCGATCGTTTTACTTTTGGGGATTGCTCTCTTCAGCATTTTGGGGACAGTCATTGAGCAGGGCCAGTCCGTTGCCTTCTACCAAGCCAACTATCCCGAAAAGCCTGCCCTCTTTGGCTTTCTGACTTGGAAGGTGCTGCTGCTGGCCGGACTGGATCACGTCTATCGCACTTGGTGGTATTTGTCTCTACTGGTGCTGTTTGGAGCCAGCTTGACGACCTGTACCTTCAAGCGACAATTGCCAGCCCTGAAATGGTTCACCCGTACCCAAAAACTCTATAGCCAGCCCCGCCAATTCCAGAAATTCGCCCTCAGTGCAGAACTAGCGCAACCGTCGATCGAACCCTTCGCCACCCTATTGGCAAGTCGCAAATATACGATCGTACAGGAGGACGATCGGCTCTATGCCCGCAAAGGATTAGTCGGTCGGGTCGGGCCGATTATTGTCCACGCCAGTATGTTGATTATTCTACTCGGCGGGATTGTAGGGGCAATGACAGGCTTCATCGCCCAGGAACTCATTCCCAGTGGTAATACCTTTAAGATTCAGAACATCACGGATGCGGGACCATGGTCACGATCGCAAATTCCCCAGGATTGGTCAGTCAAAGTGAATCAGTTTTGGATTAACTATTTACCAACTGGGGAAATCGACCAGTTTTATTCTGATTTATCAATTTTGAATCAAGGAGGAGAAGAAGTTCAACGCAAAACAATTCACGTCAATGAACCCCTACGCTACAAGGGCGTCACGCTATATCAAGCGGATTGGAATATTTCTGGAATTGCCGTCAAACTCAATAAAAGTCCCGTTTTGCAGTTTCCCATGGGACAGATTAACGTCCCTCAGGGCGGGCGGTTGTGGGGATCATTTGTGCCCATCAAGCCGGATTTGAGCGATGGCGTTTCCCTGATTGTTAAAGATATGCAGGGATTGGTCTTGGTGTATGGCATGGATGGCAAGTTAATTTCGACCGTGCGCAAAGGCATGTCCGTGGAGGTTAAGGGAATTAAGTTGTCGATCGTGGATGTGATCGGCAGTACGGGGCTGCAAATTAAGGCCGATCCCGGAATTCCGATCGTCTATTTAGGCTTTGGATTAATGATGATCAGTGTGATTCTCAGCTACGTGTCCCATTCGCAGGTGTGGGGACTGTGGCAGGAGGGCAAGCTGTATCTAGGCGGCACAACGAATCGCGCGCAGGTGGCCTTTGAACAGGAGTTTTTAGCCATTTTGGAAGAATTGAGTGCCACAGAAAAGGCGGTAGCAGAAAAGGCGGCGACGTTGGCGGGGAAAGAGTAATCCCCATTGCCAATCCATAGGTGATTGCGACCCATGATGATTCCCCTGCATGCCCCTTGATCAGGGGAACTTTTAAAACATTTGACCGCATTCTCCCTGATTTCTAGCGGCAGCGGCGCGTAGCACGGGGGCTGAGGGGGGTTAGACTATCGGGTTGCAAAATGCCTGTTGCAAAATGCCTGTTGCCAAATGCCATGTTGCCAAATATCGCAAAATTGCAACCTATCGCAATACAGTTGACATTGCCTCAGTTTCCCCCTAGGCTTGTTTCTCATAGCTGAATGCAACCGTGTGCGTCAAGTCCCGATTCGATCAGCTACGACCCCAGAAATTAAAGCGCTACCCAGCGTTGGTACCAACAACAAAGGGTAGCTAAACCCCCGAGCTGACGTGACCAGCAAGGCGGTCTGACACGGATTTTAACATTCGATCGGGCCACCCTACTTGTCCTGCGCAAAAGGGTGGCTTTAATTTTTGGGATTTCTTCCCGATCACTACCGTAGGAGAAATCCCCATGTTTATTAGTTTTGGTGAGTCCGATCGCGTGGGCGAGTCGGATCGCAGGCCCTTTCGGTTTTATTTGTTTGGCACCCGTGAGGAAGTGCAGTCAGCAATTAATCAGCTCCATGTTTTGCGATTTAGCGACAGAGTGCGCTGGAGTCCACCCATGCCTGTACCCGGCTCGGATTGGCAATACGTGAGCATGATGGAACGCGATCGGGCGGCCCCGTAATCCTTTGTATCGCAGCGATCCATTCATTGGGGCTAGGGAGATCAGGATCTGCGGAGTGCCGCGATCGTCGGAATTGCTAGCTCCGTATAAATCCTGATCCCTAGGCCAACGGCGGAATAGAGGAGTATTCCCGTTCCCCGTTCTAGACCATGAAGATTTTATTTCTCGATCAAAGCGGTAAGCTTGGCGGTGCAGAACTTTCGCTTTTGGATCTTGCCACAGCCTTTCGAGAAACCTGTTTAGTGGGTCTATTTGCCGATGGCCCCTTCCATGCAGCATTGGCCCAACGCCACATCCCCGTCCAAGTACTCACCCAGCAAATGGTCAACGTCAGCAAAGACACTGGCTGGCTCAAAGGCGTAGCGAGTCTGCGTGCCTTACTGCCGCTGATTTCAACCACAACGCAACTGGCAAAAAACTATGATGTCATCTATGCCAACACCCAAAAAGCCTTAGTCGTCGGCGCGATCGTCGCATTCCTCAGCCGTCGTCCTTTGGTTTATCATTTACGCGATATTCTTTCCGCTGACCATTTCAGTTCAACTAATTTACGCATTGCCATTACGTTGGCTAATCGGTTTGCATCCTTAGTCATTGCCAATTCCCAAGCCACTGCCGATGCCTTTCTTCAGGCCGGAGGCCGATCGGAGTTAGTCAAAGTAATTTATAACGGCTTTGATGTAGAAACCTACCGACAATTAGCCCAGCAGGGAAGGCAAACCCAACAGGCATGGAAGCAGGAAATTGGACTGGAAAATCATTTTATCGTGGGTCATTTCAGCCGCCTCTCGCCTTGGAAAGGACAGCATGTTTTGATCGACGCGATCGCCCAATGCCCGGACTCGATCGCCGCCGTCCTAGTGGGAGACGCCCTCTTTGGTGAAACGGATTACGTGCAGCAATTACATCAACAGGTCGATCGCTTAGGCTTACGCGATCGGGTCAAGTTCCTCGGCTTTCAGCAAAATGTTCCGCAACTTATGGCCGCCTGTGACTTGGTTGCCCATACCTCCACCGCCCCAGAACCCTTTGGGCGAGTGATTACTGAAGCAATGCTCTGTGGCACGCCGATCGTCGCAGCGGCAGCGGGGGGAGCTGTGGAACTGGTGCACGATCGGCGGACGGGCTGGTTAACGGAACCGAGCAACAGTAAGCAATTAGCCACCGTGATTCGAGAAGCTGCAACCCAACCCGAGACCCTCAACCAACTGCGTCAAGCTGCGTTGGAGTCCGCCAGCCAAAACTTCAGTATTAGGAATACAGTGACTCAGATTCATCATGCCTTGGATGAATTAACAGACGTAAAAGCCCTCCACCCCCTCAAAAGCTTGGGATAAAAGGGTTATTCATAATCTGGATATTTCTGCAACAGATAATTTTGCATCATCATCAAGATTTCATCTAGACCTGTGGTAAACACGGGTCATTTTTATAAACTCTCGATGAAGACCCATAAATTACCAGGATTGGCATCCGTACAAGTGCGTAGAATGAGGAACACCTTAAGGTAATCCCTGGGAAACTATGCCTGGGGAACAATCAACGCTTCATCAGGTTTTTTCATCTGCCAAAAGTGCGATCGCTGAAATGGTTTTAGGTGGCTTTTCTAGAGCTAACCCAATGGTTGAATGACGTTGCTAGTCAATGTTGTTAAAAGTGTTGCTTTTAATGACTTACTTGGAACGATGTGCTTAGAACAAGTTGCTTAAAACAATCATTTATATGGACAGAGTGCGTCCATTCATTACAGTTTCTCATTTTTAGGTAGGTTCAATATGTCTTTTCAAACAGTTGCAACGAAAGTTGCAGTTGCTAGTGTGTTGGCTGCGGGATTAGCGACGACGATCGCCCAGGTACCTGCCCAGGCATTCTCGCTAGGGGCTGGTGATATTCTCCAACTGAGTGGTGGCGATAGTGATGTTAAGTTAGGCGGTTCCCCTATCGTTGATTTTGGGGCCAATGGCACTTCTCCCGGCGGATTGGTTGTCGGCAACTCCAGCACGGGTGGATTTACTTCCCTGATTGGACACCGTGGACAAGTGGCAGATGTCGCTTTATCAGACCTATTAGCGGGTTCCAAAACCAATTTCCTGCGAATCTTTAGTCAAGTAGGTTCCACGGATGCTAATCCTGCGGATGACTTGTTCTTTAGCATTACTCAATATACGGGTGCAGGAATCGCACCGATCAGTGGCCCCTTTGACATTTTGGGAGCCACGTTCAAAGGCGTATTCACTAATGCTGTAGGTGCTACGATCGGTGAAGGAGTGATTTCTATTCAGTTGAGAGATAAAGCTATCCAAGATTTTCTGGATGGAAAGCTTTCTACGTTACAGAGTAGCTGGTCGATGACGATCGAAACAGTGCCAACACCTGCTCTATTACCCGGTTTAGTAGGAATGGGAATCAGCTTAGTTCGCAAACGGAAACAGCAACAGGTTGAAATGTCCAATGCGTAGGACATTCAACTAACCCCTTTCTAACCAAGAACCCTTTTCTAATCCTAATCAATGACCTGTTCGGCGATCGTCGAATGGGTCTTTTTTCAAGTCGTTTTTTGCAGGATTTACCTTTCTCCTGCCAAGTGATATGTGCTGAAAATCCTGGGCCTCAAGACAGGAACTTGTACCGATGACGATCGAACCGCCGAAAGACTACCGTAGAGAGTAGACTTTTCAATCAATGCACCATGGTTGCCCTTAATAATCGCGATTACACCCTAATTTTGGATAAAAGTGGCAGTATGTCCACCCTCGATCGGGGGGGGAAAACCCGCTGGGACGTGGCCCAAGAATCTACTCTGGCACTAGCCCGTAAATGTGAACAGTTGGATCCCGATGGCATCACTGTCTATACCTTTTCTGGGCGATTCCGGCGCTATGACAATGTGACTGCCAATTCAGTAGAACAAATTTTCCTGGAAAATGATCCGATCGGATCCACAAATTTAGCCGCCGTCTTGCAGGATGCTTGCAATCATTACTTTCAGCGGAAAGCCAAGGGGGATGCGAAACCAGAAACCATCTTGGTGGTAACCGATGGAGAGCCGGACGATCGACGGGCGGTGATTGAAGCGGTGATTGATGCCACCCGCAAAATGGAGCAAGATGAGGAATTGGCGATCTCGTTTATTCAGGTCGGCAATGATGCAGGGGCCACGCAGTTCCTCAAAGCATTAGACGATCAACTCCAGTCCGTAGGCGCAAAGTTTGATATTTGCGACACGATTACATTGGATGAAATGGGGGATTTAAGTTTGGCAGAAGTCTTGATGAGTGCGATTCAAGACTAGAAACTCTACGGTCAAGGGCATTTCTCGCTAGGATATTGAAGAGTCAGTACAGCCCTTCACCTTCCCAGTGCGTTATGGATGAAATTGATCAACTCTTGGCCAATTTAGGCTCACCTAAGCCCTCTTCTCGCCCAGCCGCTCCCCCATCAGACCCAGCGCCGCCTCAACCTAGCCTAGGGGAGAGCGCGGCAGTGAGTTCGATCGAGGATTTGCTGGGCAGTTTGAATGAAGCAACGAAGTGGCAAGTGCGCGATCAATTACGTCATCCAGGGATAAACCCTCAGCCTCCCCATTCTGCCGATCGATCGACCCCGTTGACGCCTACCGCTCAGCAATCGTCAGCGCCATCACCATTGCCACCAGATGTTCTGCATCAGATTAAAACGCAGTACCAGGAACACGATCGGCAACTTCTGCAACAACAGCAAGCAGAACAGGCTGCACAACAGCAAAAAGAGCTCGATCGACAACACCGTCAGCAACAGCTTCGAGAACAACGACGGGCTGAAATCGCAAAGACTGCCCAAAAGTGGTTGAAACAATTAAAACCAAACTCTGAGGAAGGACGTTGGTTTGATGAATTTGCCTGTAATTATGAATCCCGATTAGAAGCCGCGATCGATTACCTAGAGGCTTTACAGGAAGTGAATAGCTGGCTGAAAACCCATCCGACAAAGTAGGATCCTAGGGAACAGCGCATAAATAAAATCCCAATTGGGTAGGGGGGGTAGGAGAGTAAAAGGGTAGGAGAGTAAAAGGGTAAAAGGGTAGGAGGGTGGGGGAATGAAGAGGGGATATTATTTCTTTGCAAATCCCTTACCGATCGCGAGCGGTTGGGTGGTGGGGAGTTGGTCGAGGCGATCGACTTGGGGGGTGGATTGGCCGTTGAAGTAGTCAATCCAGACGCTGGAGTCTACAATAACCATGGACTATTTATTGTTCAATGTCGGTTCGCATTTGGTTAAAATTGCCTTTCCAAGGGAGGTTGCCTCGCCAAGCAAAGCAGATAAAAGGTTCTAAATGTTTCTACAATTGCTTAGAGTGACTGAAGAGGGATAGCTTAATTCTAACCCTTTCTTAAAGAATTTTTAATCTACTGAAACTCCATGGAACGTAAATCCAGCGATCTTACTAGCTTTGCTGCACTTTTAGGCGAATCCTTTGCAGCTAGAGTTGATATGCTTTCACATATCCTGCAAAATTCACACTACCCTTCAATTGGGACATACAAAGAACGCTTACTAATCGAAACTTTGCGCAATTATCTTCCTAATTCCTTAACTGTTGGCACCGGATTTGTTATGTTTCCACACAATGATTCTACACCGAAAGCAGGAATGCATCATGATAGACTTAATAAATGTGCATTCAGTATTTCTCAACAATGCGATATTTTAGTATTTGATGGTAATCAACATCCACCAGTTTTTAGAGATGGGGATTTTGTTGTCCTTAGACCCGAAGCAGTTAAAGCTGTAATTGAAGTTAAGGGTTCTATATCACTGAAGGAAACTAGATCACTTGTGGATTCATTCATTGATTTCGGACGTAAGTGGCGAACAACACAAATTTTTTATCGCCAGTATCATCAGCCACTGTCTGATAAGCCAGTATTAATGGCAATGTGCTGGAGTATTGCCAAGCGTAAGAATGGAAAACCTGTAACCAATTCAGCAAAAATTCGAAAATTGATTTCTGAATTGTATTATGCTGGTGTATCCCTCAATGAATTTAGTGGTTTTCCCATTTTAGAAAATCTATACATATATGGAGAATCAGAAATATCAAGTACCTTGGGGATTGAAGCAAACTCTGATGGATTTTTTTTCGGATGGCAATCGTTAGATGGGTGTTTTATTCGTTTTGACGAAAAAGGAGTAGCTTATCGAGATAAAGATAGAACAGTTGCAGCACTTCTTGCGCGCTTACACATAACAATGGGCCTAGATTGCTTCAATAGCTTCTTTTCATACACCGAGGAAACGCGCGATCCTAATCTCATTCCTTATCAGCATCGTGGATTAGATTGGACATGGTGCAATATCGAGGCTAGCAAAGAAAATTACTTTACTTCAAGGAAATTGCTATCAAATTAATACATAAAGCAGACACAGCCCTTTGTTTAACTGACCGAGACAGCAACCCACAGCAGAAAAGGCTTCAGGCATTATATCTGTTCCTTGTCGTTACGCAATCCGCTGTAATTATCGCTAATTTTGAGTATTGTGCAACCCATTTTTCATTCGATTGTTAACTGGCGAAAATCGATTCGTTTCACGATCGGATTCCTGTTGGGACTCGGGATTGTCTGCGAGGCTCAACCGATCGTCCAGCGGCCAGAATCCGCCTGCGATGCTGAAGCCCTTTTGACTTCCCAACAGCCCCTTGTCGAAATTCGCCCAGAAACTGTCATCATGAAGCCCTGGCAAGGCAAGCACCAAGTCTACGGCATTTTTATGTTACCCAAAGTGGTTCAGGCTAGGGAACCCGCTATTCTCAAAGTGAAACACATTGGCGTTTACTGTGATGTTGTCAATCGCAGCGGTTCCAAACGGGAAGGAGTGATTGCCAAACCCAATCATTTTCTCATGGTCGATCACATTCACACTCGGACTGCTTTCTGGTTTCTCCTACTGGGCAAAGCTGACCTGATTCAAAATCCAGACAACTGGACGCTGATTTACGTTGACCCAGCAGCTCCCCGCCCTCCTCGCTTCTAGCCAATTCACTCCTAGCGTTGCGATCGCAAACTCGCTCGCAAGGCTTGTGCCTCCCGATCGCGCGGCTCGATCGCCAATGCCTGATTGACCGCTACCAATGCCTCCGCCGATTTCCCCAAGGTTTGCAGAACCTGCCCCTTCAGTACCCAAGCTTCGACAAACTCCGGATGTAACTGTAGCGCCCGATCGAGATCCGACAAGGCCGCCTGATGCTGTTGCAAGCCCTGCCCCAACACCCGCGCCCGTAAATACAAAGCTACATAGGCTTGGGCATCAATCTGCAATGCTTGATCCAATGCCGCGATCGCTTCGATCGAACGGCCCAGTTGCGAGAAAACCAATGCCTTGGCCTGCCATGCTCGATAGAAATTGGGTTGCAGTTGCGTCGCCCGATCGAAGGCATTCACCGCTTCCTGGGGCCGCTGCATCGCCTGTAAAATAATCCCTTGAAAATACCAAAACTGCGGTGTGTTAAAGTCTAATTCCAAAGCCCGATTGATGGCGACCAACGCTTCAGAAAATCGCCCCAAGCGATAGAGCGTATTGCTGTAATTCACCCAGGTCATCGCGCTTGGAGCCCCCGCAGGCGTGACTACCCAGTTCCGAAGTAGCTTTGTCATTTCGGCAGTTTCTACGGGCGTGGGTGCCGGGGGGAGGGTGTCCTTTGTTTGCACCGAAAGTCGGGGCTGGTACTGCAACAACGTCCGCATCAGAATCCCCGAACTGTAGCCCAACCGCAAGCGCCGAGGTTCCTGCAACTGCGGATCAAAGGTCTCTTCGCCCTCCGATCGCCCATGGATCGCCACCACATTGCCATTCAAATCGAACAGCGGACTGCCACTCATGCCCGCCTCCGCCAAGTTGGTATAGAAGACGCGATAGCCTTGGGAAAAGGGATTTTGCGCCAGGGCGATCGCCTGGGTTGTGGGCACCACTTGGCCAGGAATAAAGAGGCGAATTTGCTCAGACACCGCCGCACTGGGAGCCGGAAACCCGGAAATAAAGAGAGGCTGCTGGGCTGTGGGTAAGTAATTCGCCAGCTTGGCCGTCGCATAATTGGCAGAACTGCGAAACTGCACCAACGCGAGATCTAAATTCGGCAAAGGCTGAATGCTACGCCATTCCACAGGATACTGTTTGCCATCGGGCGTCACCACTGTATAGCGATCCTGGACTTGCACGCCGTGGTGGGTGGTCAGAACGGTATAGAGATCCCCCCTGCGATCGATCAAGACACCAGAACTGGGGCGATCGGCCTGAATTCGCACCGTGACGGATTGCGCAATCTCGTTGAGGCGATCGATCGAGAATGCCTGTGCGGGAGCCATCACCCCGAAGGTCACTCCTGGGCCAACCAATAGTGCTAATACTCCGGGAACCAACCGATGATCCATGTCACCCCGTTAGGCATTTGCCCCACAAATTCATTAGCAAGCCAGCCACTTAAACCAGCCACTTAAACCAGTCACTCAAACAACAGGCCAACGCGATCGGACTCGAAATATTCTCGTTGTCCAGATCGAGATGTTCTAGTTTTCCAGCCAACCAGCAAGATTCAGGACAAAAACAATCCCCTTGCCCTAACCCTCCCAAACCAGTGAATCCATTTGTGATCCCGATCAACCTTGATCTTTTGGCAAAATTCGTTATCTTGACTGAGGGTGATTACTGAGGGTAATCACTGATGAGGATGATTACCGATTGCCATCCCCCTTAGTCAAAATCGTTATGACTATGATATAGTTGTAACAGTTCTTAAATTATGCCTGAATGCGATCTAAGAAGTGCAGTCTAAGGCCGAATTTTGAGAACTCATTGGATTTTGAACCGATTACATCACTGCTATTCAGGAGAAGTTTCCCATGTCTGAATGCCTCCGGGTTGGTCAAGCGGCCCCTGACTTTACTGCCACTGCCGTAGTTGACCAAGAGTTCAAGACGATCAAACTGTCGGACTATCGCGGTAAGTATGTTGTCCTGTTCTTCTATCCGCTGGACTTCACCTTTGTTTGCCCCACTGAAATCACTGCATTCAGCGATCGCTACGAAGAATTCAGCAAGCTGAACACCGAAGTTTTGGGCGTCTCTGTGGATAGCGAATTCTCTCACTTGGCGTGGATTCAAACCGATCGTAAGAGCGGTGGTGTGGGTGACCTCAACTATCCTCTGGTTGCTGACCTGAAGAAAGAAATCAGCACCGCTTACAATGTGCTCGATCCTGAGGCAGGCGTGGCACTACGCGGCCTGTTCATCATCGACAAAGAAGGCATCATCCAGCACTCCACCATCAACAACTTGGCTGTGGGCCGTAGCGTAGATGAAACCCTGCGGACTCTGCAAGCCTTCCAGTACACCCAGTCCCACCCCGATGAAGTCTGCCCCGCTGGTTGGCAGCCCGGTGCCGCTACGATGAACCCAGACCCCGTCAAGTCTAAGGAATACTTCGCAGCGGTGTAACTCGCCGTAATAGTATTTCCCTGGGTCGTATCGTGTTGAGCAATCGATGACCAGAAGGTGCGTTAGCTTGTGGAAGTGCAAGTTAACGCACCTTTTTTACAAGGCGTTAGATTTAAAGTGCATTAGGTTCCAACAGAGCATGGAGCCATTGGGCTAATGCCTGAGCTAAAGGTTTTGCCTGGGTAGAATCACGCTTGAAACTCTGGATCCTCGATCGATCCTGTGGATTGGATAGAAATCCAACATACACAACAAAGGAGGGGGCAAAAATCTTGCGACAGAATGCCAATCCTCGATTCGAAACAATCAGATCAGAAAACGCTCCAAAGGTTGGCAATCCCTGGGCCTCTACCTTCTCTAGTCCTACTTGGGCGTTGCTTCGGCGAGTTGGATTGTTGCCATAGTAGTAAATCGACAATCCTTGGGGCATTTCGTGCTGTTTATCTAGTTGATCAACCAGCAGTTGAATCGCAATATCCTGAGTCTCAGACTGCCGTTGAGCGTTAATTTGCTCGATAGCATTCGTGAGAGGTGCTTCGCTGTCTCCATTAATAAAGATCGCATCAATGCCTAAATTCGACAACTCGGATTTCAATTGGTCTCGTAGGGCAAGCATTGCCTCACGTTCGAGTTGGGCATCTGAATTACCGAGAATTTTGGAGCGATCATCCCCTGCCAGGATAAAGACCCGTTGATTAGTAGGCGTTTTGAGATCGACATAATTTTCTAGGAAGTGTTGGATCTCGGTATCAGTTTTTCCTTGTTCTCGAAGATCAGCCAGAATTTTGTCTAAGCGAATGCCCAGAAATCCTGTTACCTTGCGAGTTGGAGAGCCCTCATCCTCAGTAAAAATTGCTCCTTGGTGAATCCCTAAAAGTTCCCATTGATTGTTGAATAGTGGGCTCCCCGAAGATCCAGGTTCTGTATCGGTTTCGTATTCAAGAAAGCTGTCATAGAGCGTTGTGAATGTATTGTTGAACAGCACAATTTCCTTAGGACGACCACTGGGATGTTGAATAATGTGGACAGGATCACCCGCATATCCATGTTGTCTGAGTTCATCTTGTAAACTTTGTTCCATGAGACTAATGAGCGCCTCACTTTTCGTGGAATCAATCCGAGGGATAACTGGAATACTTTGATTAGAGGGAATAGGAATGGGTGAGATCGTTAAAGGGTCTTTGAGTTGGAGAAGCACGTAATCCAACTGAGGATTGCCTTTGTGAAAGTTCGGATCAAATTCCACTGTAATGGGTTTGATCGGCTCCAGTAGTTTAAAACTTGAATTCTCATAGCGAAATCGAGCCGTTAGTCCTCGTAACATTTCTTGTTCTGGCACAGCATGATAATTAGTTAAAAGGTAGGGAGAAAACCGATTATCAATTACATTTCCTACCAAAAATCCTGTTGCCCAAGGAATTGGTTTACGAAGATGAAGAACTTGTGCTTTAAATTCATTTGGATGGGTTACGGGATCTTTCTGAAACTCAAAATATTTCTGCAAGAACTCCCGAGTTTGTGGTTCATGACTAGCTTCAATTAGTTCATCAATCTCTGCATTTTGAGTGAGTTCACGAAATAAGCAACAAACGGCATCTCCCCGACCTTGCCCAAGACTAAAGAAGCCAAAGGGCAGAAAATCCGGCTGACCAATCGAGAAGCTAGATACAAGAGCCTGCTTTTGTTTGAACTGAGGTTCAATCAGTTTAGCCAGTTCTGCAACACCCACTTTAGATTTAGAAGCTTCAAAGGCTTCCCACTCAGTCACAAGAGAGATATCACTTTCTGGAACAGCAGTACCCAGAGGCCGAAACCATCGCCACCGCTTTGACAACCAAGCAGTAGGTATAATAAATTGACTACCCATAAGTAACTTCCATTTTTCCTAAGAGGTACTTAATTGATTGAACAATGAACGCTTAAAACCCTTTTAAAAGAGATCTATCTCATGAATCATCACTTACAACCTCCATCAGTCAACCTAACTGGAAAAGTTCTAACTCAATCTGCTCTACAAAACCATCAGGATAAACGAATCCATTGTGGGCAGAAGAAAGTCAATAAACTCTTGATTTTTGGATTATGTAGTTTCACTACTCTCCTATCAGCTTCTTTTATTAGTTTTGTCGGTGCTAAGCTTATATTTGATTTCTCCACTTTTGTTGATTTCAGAGCTATTTTTATTGTCATTTTATTGATTCTGATTAGAACCGCTTTATACTTATTGGTTACCTCTGATATTTTGAGAAGCCTACTAACAGGCTGTAGTCTCAGTTTGATATTTTTGCCAGTCTCAACTTTCTTAATATCACTCGCTAACCCAGCAATCCACAGTATCGATATCCTATCGTTTACAATCTTCGCACTCCTCTTAACTTTTATATTCATCCTTGGGATTACTGGTTTAGAAATCACTCTGTTCACAACTGTTCTCGTATTCACCCCCACTCGCTTACATCGTTCTCTTAGTGCCCAAAGTTTATTCCCTTTATTTACCATAGTTGCAATTGGAACCGCTGTGTTAGCCTATGAATGTGGTCTACTGGAGCCATTACCTGATCCTGCTGTCACTAAAACGACCATATCTACGGAAACAATGCTGGTGCTAATGGTTTTAGCAGGAGCAGGTTCAGCAATAGGAAGTTGCTATATTGCCCAACAGATTTTCCCTGCTTTCCAGTCCTTAAATAATCCCTTTAGTTTTGCCCGTAAGCTTGGTTGGATCTTAGCAACTTGGGGTGGCACCTCCTTTTATAATCTCGATTTGAGTGGAATAAACTTCTCTAACTCTAAAATAGCAAATTCAGACTTTCGGGCTAGTAAACTTTACAGAACTTGTCTTAAAGGAGTCGAGGGTTTGGAGTATGCGCGGGTTGATAGCCGCTATCTGGATTTAGACCAACCCAAAGTGCAGGAATTACTGACCCTGGGCCATACCCGCGAAACCAACTTTCAGCACACAATCCTGCGGGGAGCCTATCTCCAAGAAGCCGACCTACGGGACATCGACTTCACCGAAGCCAACCTCGATGGTGCTGACCTACGCAATGCTGACTTACGGCGAGCCATCTTTATCCGCACGATCGTTACTGATGTAGACTTCTCCGGCGCAGACTTAACGGGTTGCTGCATCAAGGACTGGAGCTTTAATCGGCAGACGCAATTTACTGGGATCACCTGCGACTACATCTACCGCAGCTTTGAGCAGAACCGTCCCGGCGATCGCTATCCGATCGATCGCAACTTTGAACCGGCGGAATTTGAAGCCATGCTACAACGCATCGATACGTCCTTTGAATTCGTCGTGCGCGATCGGCTTGATCCCCTTGCCTTAAGTTTTGCCTTTGAGAAATTCCGTCTAGAAGATGAGGGACTGGGACTAGAACTACAAGGTGTGGAGCAACGGGGGGATGTCTGGATTGTCAAAGTCGGCCATAAAGCAGGCATTTCTCCGCAGCAAGTGGAACAGCATGTCAATGAGACCTATGAAGACCTACGCACGCTGTTTGAAGCCCGTTACCAGCTTGCCATCTCTGCCAAAGAAAGCGAAATCTTACGGCTCAATCAAACCCTTAATGAAGTTCTACAACGATTCATGCAACGATCTGCGGGAAATTTCACAATTGGAGGAGAAGGCAATCGAATTTATGTTGTGGATGAGGTCAGCCATCTGATGGAAAGTCAAAACATTAACGCCGGTCGGGATGTGGATCTATCCAGCGGAACTCGGGTTAACGTGCATGGAGATGTTTCTGGCACCCTTAACCTAGGGGAGATCAGCGGAACCGTAACTAACCTAGTGCAGCAACTCAACAATTCGTCCGTTGCAGCACAACAGGATCTAGGAAACCTATTACAGAATTTGCAAACCGAGATCGAAGCTGAAGCCGATCTCCCAGACGAGCAAAAAAAAGACGCTTTAGATGCAGTTGCCACGCTCGCAGAAGAGGGTAAGAAAACTGCTGAGAACCGAACCACAAAGCTCTGTTCCATGGCAGTGAATGCTCTCAAAGGAATTACCAGCAGCCTATCCGATGCCAGTAAACTCGCTGAATGTTTTCAGATCTCCCTTCCCCTCATCAAAGTTCTCCTTGGACTACCCTAAAGTGGGTTGATTGGCTAAAAACAATAAAGAGCCCCAACTCTTTCATAGAGAGGGGGCTGAGCAGCTAGTAAGATTCTTAGTTTACCTGGTATCGGTACCCATTTATACCGTTGTACAAAGTTTCCCTTGGCCAAATTCTGATGCGTCAAAGATCGATTTGCCAAGGGTTAATTAAGCAAACTTACAGCGATGCATACCCAAAGGTTGCATTGGCCATCCGGCACCAAATCACTACAGATTTAACCTTCGAAACATTGATGGCATCGGGAATTGGGTAGCGTTGCATGCCGCTGTAACTGTGAAGTTTACCGAGATTGATATAGCCATTCATCGCGACATAGGATTGGGGCGGCTTGCTTTGGGAATCCAGCAAAACATGTAGATCGGGGCCCAGTTCACTGGTACTGAATGCGCTATCTAGCTCTAAGTAGTAATGGCCTTTCTCCTGCACAATTCGGGCCGTCCCGGTGGTAGCTTTTTCCGCTGCCACAAATTTTCCTGTCTTCATCACTGCCCCCTCAGGCTTAGCGGCGATCGCGGAGGATTGCCAACCCGGTGGCAGCAGGACAGGGGCTGAAGCGTAAACCGCCGGAGCCGCGATCGTCAGCATTGCAGACACTGCACCTAACATGGCCCAATGGTTTAGGTTTTGGTTGAGTTTCATCATGGTGTTGTTCCTTGTTGCGTATTACTTGATGGATGGTCGTGAGAATGCTGTGTGAAATAGTGCCGTGTAAACCAGTGCTGTGTGTGTGGACTGGTGGAACTGATTGCTATTGTTTCGGGCGCAGCCTGTATCTCGCTGATGAACTGATAAACGTTAGCTGAGTTCATCTGAGAAATCTCTGAGAAAAACTGTTATTTGCCGCTTGCATCCAAAACTGAGAATTTCCTGAGTTTAAACTGCAATCCGCTTAAGAAACAGATAATTACACCTTCAGACAACTGCTATCGATCGCTCATATTTCTGCCCAGTCGTCTCGCGATAATGAACCAATCCATCACTAGCAGATGGTTTAACATCCATTTATTACCTATAAACTTGTTTTCAATAAAATACTTCCCTTAATTCGAAACATGGATCTAACCCAGCATGAAAAATCTTCGTTTTTTAATGCATTATCGTATTTATCTTTGGATTGCCGCGCTGATCTTTGCCGCATCAAGTTCTATAACTCGTCGGATCACATTGCTAGGTGAGCAGCATTTAGTGAATGGCAGAAATCCAATTTCCCTTTGCAATGTACTTTTTGTCGGCAACCTGTGCGCTTTAATTTTAATGGCTTGCCTATTCAGCCGACAGTGGAACCGCCATACTTTTAGTCAGCTAACCCGGCAGGATTGGATTCAGTTAGGCACGGTCGGCCTTCTTTCCGGTGCCCTAGCCCCCGCCCTCATTTTCGCCGCATTGGATAATACCAGCGTAACAAATGTCGTGCTATTTAGCCGTTTAGAGCCTCCCATTTCTCTCGTCATAGGTGTACTATTTTTCCGGAGTAAGGTACAGCGATGGACAGGCTTAAGCGCGATCGTAGGATTTGCAGGCATTGTCGTCATCGCTGTACTGAGTTATACGATGGCATTTCAGTTCGATCTAGGAATTTTGTTCGTAACCGTTGCCGCTATCATCCTTGCGATCGCGAGTAACATTAGTAAAAATAGTCTCCAAAATATTTCTATTAGTGTTTTCAATCTAGTTAGAACCTTTTTAGGCATGCTTATTTTCTTTGTCATTGCACAGACACTATACGGTAGTCAGCATTTTATTGATGCATTTTCACCTTTTTTATGGCAATGGATGCTGCTATACAGTGCAGTCATTGTGGTAGGTGGCCAACTGGCTTGGTTCAAAGGTTTAAAGGACGCCTCAGCCGCAGAAATTACGTTAGCGCACCTCTTGGAACCGATCGCCGCGATCGCCATGGCCTTTTTAATTTTGGGCGAAACCCCCACAACTGCACAATTCGTGGGCGGGAGCATTGTATTAATCAGCATTTGTATAAGCCTGTGGGATTTATTGCAGCAGAACCGTAAACACGATCGACCCATTAATTGGATTGATGAAATGATGGGCATTGCCAATTTCCGAGGCTTTTAGTCATCACCTCAAGATTCCACAACAATCTGTCCACTTCTCAGCAACCGTCTATCGCTTACTCAGTAAAAATTAATATTCCGCTCCCATTCCTGAAAATAAGATAGAAGCCATGGTCGCCGTGTTTGCCTTCCCACGTCTTCCCATGTCTTCCCATGACTTCTCTTAATTCCCAAGAAATTCAGCATTACCAGCAGGTTTTGGAATACATTTCTGCACTGAGTTATCGATCGGGTGAACTGACGAACTATTTGCAGGAAATTACCCTGGGTGTCAGCAGTTTGCTCCATCTGGATTGGTCAGTCGTGACCCTGTGCAAAGATGGCTATGAGCGCGTCCTTGCCAGCAGTGTTGACATGGGTGAAGGCGATCATGTCTATGAAGTGCACGGCACACTCACGGGCACTGTCATCGAACGGGGATGCCCCCTTGTGGTGGAAGATACCGATCAGCATCCTGAATTTGGCGAGGCTCCCGAGGGCTATCGTTCCTATTTGGGTGTCCCTTTGCGAACGGCACAAAACCTCGTGATTGGGACAATTTGCTCCTTTCACCATACCCCACGCCAATTTACCCAACGGGAAGTTAAGGTTTCGGAACTGTTTGCAGAACGGGCCGCAACGGCGATCGACAACTATTTTCTTTATAGACAACAATTGGAGTTTAACGAGCGGCTGGAAGCGGAAGTGGAAATTCGTACCCAGGAACTACGGGAAGCCCAAGCCAAGCTGATGGAGCAGGAGCGGTTGGCAGCGATCGGGGAATTTGCAGCTATTATTGTCCATGAAATTCGCAACCCCCTGACTACGGTCAAAATGGGCTTAAATGCCTTTAAAAAGTTAGACCTGACCCCTGCCTATCACGAACGACTCGGGCTAGCCCTGGGTGAATCTCAACGGCTAGAAAATTTGTTGAGCGAGATTTTACTCTACGCTAAACCCCAAACCCTACAACTCGTTCAGTTAGATCTCGTGGCGTTACTCAAGGGCATGCTACCCGCGTTGCAAGAAATGCCCGAAGCAGAAGGCAGATCGATCGAACTGGTGGCAGAAGTTCCCCATTTGTTTCAACTGGCGGATGTGGACAAAATTAAACAGGTTTTGATTAATGTGATCCGCAATGCCTGCGAAGCCACAGAAACGAATGGAATTGTCACCTGTCGGCTCAGTAGTGATCCGATCACTCGCACCCAGCAGATCCAGATACATAATCCCGGCCCCCCCATTCCACCTGACGTGTTAGCTAAACTAACGCAACCCTTCTTCTCCACAAAGTCCGGTGGCACGGGCCTAGGACTCGCCATTTCCAAACGGATTCTCGATGCCCACGGTGCTCTATTTTCCATCACTTCCAATGCAGATCAAGGCACTTGGGTCACCATCCAATTTCCCCTGCCAACTGCACCCATTGCATAAAAAATGCTCCCCCTTGAGAGTTTTGAACAGATCAAGCTGCTATTGGAACAATGGACAAACGCTCGATTAAGTCGAGAAATCCTTTTGAGAAATCCTTGGCTGGTTTCTAGCAATTTCTCAGGAAAAATTCAGGTTTCTAGCGTTCAATAGATTTATGACTCAGATATTACACCTCATCCATGCCCATACCTGTCATGCCCAACTGGAGAAGGCCCCTTAGGTTCTTGTCCCGTTGGATAAACCCTTCGTCACTTTCATCTCTATTTCTACAACTCTTGCTATTGCTGTCTTGCATTTTCACGATCGGATTGTTAGGGATTCGTTATTGGAACCATCTCATGATGGAACAATTAATGCAAAAAGCAATGAATCCAGCAGAGGCAACTTCAGGTGTGCCTATGATTATGTTGGGTATGAATGATTTTCATCACTATGCCCAGACGCTAGAAATTGGCTCTATGTTTGCCCTTGGGCTAATTTGTATTGTGATTTTTAGCTTTAGTGTTCGTTGGTTTATCAAGGTTCGTCACCGTCAACGGAATTTTACCAACCATGTTTCCCACGAACTCCGCACGCCCCTGACGATCGTCTACGGCTATTTGCAAAGTCTGCTACGGCGCAGCCCCAACCTCACCTTAGATCAACGGGAAGCCCTGGAAATTGCCACGGCAGAAACCCAACATACGATCGAAATTCTGCAACAGTTACTCGATGATCTTCGGGGGCAGTCTCCCAATTCTTCAGTAAGGTAGCTCTATGCACAGTAAACCTATTCCCCATATCCTCTTGGTTGAAGATGAGGAAAAGTTAGCGCGGTTCATTCAATTAGAACTGGATAGCGAAGGCTACCAAACCAGCGTCGCCCACGAAGGGATGACCGGAATGACCCTAGCCCGCAATGAAACATTGGATCTCGTGATTTTAGACTGGATGTTACCTGGGATGACCGGAATCGAAATTTGCCGTCGGCTCCGGAGTACAGGGATCAAGGTTCCGGTGATTCTCTTAACGGCACGGGATGATATCAACGATCGGGTGGCTGGGCTGGATGCCGGAGCTGATGACTATGTCGTGAAGCCGTTTAGTATTGAGGAATTGTTAGCGCGCGTGCGAGCCCATCTACGGCGCACCCAGGAAGATGATCCGGATGTTCTGCAATTTGACAATTTAGTGCTCAATCGACGTACCCGGCAAGTCAAGCGAGGCGATCGGGCGATCGAACTCACCGCGAAGGAATTTGACCTGTTGGAATACCTGATGCGCCATCCCCGGCAGGTCTACACCCGCAACCAAATCCTGGAGAATGTCTGGGGCTACGACTTTATGGGCGATTCCAACATCATCGAGGTCTACATTCGGTACCTACGGCTCAAGCTAGAAGAACAACAGGAGGAACGCCTAATCCATACGGTACGCAGCGTTGGCTACGTTCTACGAGAATCTAGTAGCCATTCCGATTCTCTATAATTTAAATCAGTCAAAATAGAAGGTTCAAGCTATGAGTCTAATCATTTCTGATGACTTTCTTCGAATGGCGCATATTTCCGAGACCGACCTCAAACTAGAAATCGCCATTTTACTATTCCAACAGAAAAAAATTACCTTGGGTGCAGCCAGTCAGTTTGCAGGTATGAATCCACTAGAGTTTCAACAGATGTTAGGTAGTCGTAAAATTCCCATTCATTATGGTTCGGAAGATTTACAACAAGACTTCATTGCCTTACAACAAGACCTCATTGCCTTACAAACTAAGGGGATAGCCCCAACAGAAGCACAATCTTCTCAAGCAGAAATCCTACAAAGGATTGAACAACGTAGAACTTTCTCCCCTGCACAACATAACTTGCCCGATACGCTTACCCTACTTCAGGAAGATCGAATTCGATGACTAATGCCCTCAGGTGCGTGGTTGATGCCAGTGTGGGTATTAAGAAATTTATTGTCGAACCACTGACACCAAAAGTAGACCAGCTATTTGCGCATCTTGATAATCCCGAGGCTCGTCTGCATATTCCAGATTTATTTTATGTCGAATGTACAAATATCCTCTGGAAATATATTCGTGCTAGGTTATATAACGATGCGGAAGCTCAAGCAAACATCGCCGATCTTCAATTACTCCGTTTTACCTCAACGCCCACCGCAGATCTCGTTCCAGTAGCTCTATCTCTTAGCGTTATTTATGGCATTTCTGCCTACGATGCTTGCTATGTTGCCTTGTCACAGCAGAAACAAGTTCCCTTACTAACTCAAGATCAACGGCTAGTGAATACTTTGAAGGATACAGATTTCAATGTTCAACTATTCTCAAACTTCACGCTCCCACTGTTTTAGTAGGATCTAGAAATTTCCTAAGGCTCATAAAAGCCTCAAGACTGAGTAAGAGTGACTAGCTCCTATGAAGAAATGAGATTTTCTACAACCAGCCTTGGCTGTAAAAATGCAAGCTCTTCAAGAAGAATTATCCTTAAACTGGGGCGCTAGGATTCGAACCTAGGAATGCCGGGACCAAAACCCGGTGCCTTACCGCTTGGCGACGCCCCATCGCGCAACTACACAAATAATATTAGCAGGTACTCCTGGGATTGTGTCAACATTTTTTTAGATTTTTTTCGCTATTTTTCGATCGCCCCCCCTCAACGCTATCAACAGCTTCTCTGGTGAAGCTTTTCAGCAATCAGCTAATTTTCTATCCAGCCCCCCACGACCGTATCAATCAGTACGACATTCTCCCCGAAGAGTTGCATATGATGCAGTTACGGACGTAAAGTGTAGGCTACAGCACAGCCAGCACAGATCATTTTCGACAGATCATTTTTCGAGGAGTGGGCGGCGTGAATGCGGCAGAACTGGCAACCAACCTGGAAACAGCAAGCAAAATTGCGACGGTGGTGAACTGTTTTAAGCGATCGTTTCCCGATGCCAAGTCGGATTTGAAGCCCTGGGCCAATGATCCTGACACCCGCGAGCAAATGGATCCAGACTCGATCGACATTGGATTTCACTTTCCGGGCTGGAGTCGGCGGTTCCAGTGCCGCAGCGTTCTGGTTCAGATCCGCTTCTACAAGGATCCCGATTCTGGGGTGAAGCGATCGATCGGCGTGGAATTGGCAGGGTTTAGCCACGCGGGTAAACAATGGTGGATGTCCACGATCGAAAGTTGGACGTTTGAAGGCAATGCCCATCCTGCCGACGATGCCCAGGAAAACCTTAAGACCTTCTGCCGCGAGTTATTACAGGTGTTTAACGGCGAAGCCTAGGAATCGTTAGGCTGAGGGCGTAGGAATAAAAGCCTGGAGGGGGAATGGGTCGGTGGGTAGACGGGTGGATGAATCGGGTTTTGATTTTTCAGTGAATCTCACCATTTAAACGATCGGTTCATCTACGCTCGGCTGATCGGGCTCCGGTTGCCAACGATATTTCCGTAGATCGACCCGACCCGTGGCACTAAACTCGACGCCTTCCGCTTCCAGCAGCGATCGTTGCAAATAATCATTGCCCTGCCGAAAGGGGGATTCTGAAATGGTGCCTTGGGCGTTAATCACCCGATGCCAGGGCACATCCGCCTCCGGTGCTACCCGAAACAACGCATACCCCACCAGGCGAGCACGGCGGGGTAAATTGCTGAGTTCTGCGATCTGTCCGTAGGTGGCAACTTTGCCGTAGGGAATCCGGCGCACCGTAGCGTAGATAATCTCGTAGGCGTTCATTGACCAATCCTAGATTAGCCAGCCCTAAGCCGCCAAGGCATTCGCTAGGGCAAGGTCAAAGAACTGCGCGTTGGGAGATTTCTCGGGTAAATCCCCTTGGAGCACTTGGAAGGGGTTGTCCACGTCTCCCAAACAATTCACGACTAATTTTGCGGTTGTTAACTCATGATCCCGTGTGTAATCGTTACAGGTCACCACGGTCTGCAAACCAGCCGCCACCGCCGCCCGCAGCCCCTGCTGGGAGTCTTCCAAGACCAAGCAGTCCTCCGGAGCCAGGGCTAGGGTTTCCAAGACGTACTGGTAAATATCGGGAGCCGGTTTTTTGCGGGGGACGATATCGCCAGCGGCAATCACATCAAACCAACTGGGGCTGTCCGGTTCCAACGCTGTTTCCAACAACGGGATTACATTTTCGAGGGAACTGGTCGTCGCGATCGCCAGCCGCACCCCACTTTCCCGCGCTTCCTGGATGAGACGACGCACACCGGGCCGCAATTTAATTTCGCCACCCTGTAGTAATTGCTGATAGAAGCGACTTTTCGATCGATGTAAGCCTGCGATAAATTCCGTGCGATCGATCTCAGGGACAAAATTGGGCTGATAGTGCTGCATGTAGTGGGCAATGCGTTCCTTGCCGCCTGCGATCTCCAGCAATTGCCCGTAGAGTTCCACCGACCAAACCCAATCCAGCCCTGCCGCCACAAAAGCCCGGTTAAACGCTAAGCGATGACCGTCGCGCTCTGTTTCTGCCAAAGTTCCATCGACATCAAAAATCAGTGCGCGAACACCTTTCATATCGCACTTCCCATAAGTATTAACGGCTCTGAGCCAACTGTAGCGAAGATGAGTCGGAAATAGCAATGCCCAAACAATCAGTAAATCTTGGGATCTTATGAAGCAGTCCTGATGAATCAGAAAAATGGGTGTAAAGGAGGGAGAAGCATTCTCAGTGTGAAGTGGGTGTTTTGACTCCGGGACAGGGTAACGAAACCATACCCCCGCTTGAATAACACTGAAACGAGGCTGCAACGACCATGATTGACCTCAAGTTAAAAAGGAAGTTCCATCCATCAGGGGCAGGCAAAATGAAAAACGAAAAGTGGCTAGATGTTACCGAATATGCATTGCTAGCCGGATCGGGGTTAGGCTCGATCGCAGCGATCGCGACCCAACAACTTGCCTACAGTGCTGCACCGATTTCATTTTTAATGCTGCTGAATGTGGTCAATCGCCATCGTCTTGATCAACAGATCCAGGATCAGACTGCCAGCAGTATTGTTCAAGTTGACCAACGACTCAACAAACAGTTGGAAATTCTCGATCGCCGGATTCAAGGACTTCCCACCTTTTGGGACTTGGCCAACCTGCGCAAAACCATGATGCAGAAAAATCGTGCCAACCTCAACACCCTGCATGAACAGTTGTCCTATCGCCTCGATATCCTAGAAGGTCACAATGTTGGCGAAGTCAAACAAACAGTGGAAGATTTGCAAGCCGAGCAAACCCGGTTGATGGCGGCGATCGATCGAGTGACCGCTGGACTCAACCGAACCGTGACCGTAGAGCATCTGCAAGAGTCCCAAAAAGATGTTCTGCAATTGCAAGTCAACGTGGACTCCCTGCGCAGCGATGTCAATGAAATCGCCAAAGCCTACAAACCCAGCACCCTCAAAATCCTCCAAGGTCAGATCGACTATCTGAGTCGGCGGTTCAATACGATGCCGAATCCGATCGATACCGCCACCCTGAAGCAAGATGTGGACAGCCTTCTGCAATTTGTAACTGATTTGGTGCCTCGGCGGGAATGGATGCGCTTGGTGGAGGAAATCACCCAACTGCGGCTACAACAGGTCAAATTGGATGAAAATGTCGGGCCGTTGCGCGTCACCAGCAAAATTCTGCGCCAGCAGGTGATGACGTTAACCGCGATCGTGCGGAGTAACGAATACGACGCTCAACAATCCCGTCAGACCAATCCTGCCCAATTGCAGGCGCTTGAAGAGTTGAAAACCGCGATCGCGGCGATTGAACAGCAACTGGACAATACGGCCTCAGAAGCAGATTTGGTACAGTTAAAAAGCCAACTGGATATTCTGGTGGCCCAGCAACTCGACCCGATCCAGCAAGAACTCCATCGCCTACATCGGTTTACCCATCAGTTAGACCACCAGCAAAAAAATATGGGGGGCTGGGTGAGTCGGCTCCCGGAAATTTTAGATTTCAGCGCACTGCAAAATCAGATGAGACATTTGGCCGATCGCATGGATCACCAAGAAGCGCAGTTGGAAGAATTGGGTAGTCAACTGGTAGCGGTCAGCGATCAAACCCTTCAGGAGTCCTTACCCAAACTAGATTACGAATTGGTATTTGATGTGCAGGCCAAAGCAGAGGCCGGTCAAACGCAAACCTCCAACAGTCGGGCTTTGATTGAAACAGCATTGGAAACGGCCCAGTCCCGTTTAATTATTGTTTTCCCCTACCCCGATCGGACGTTCTTTGACAGTGCTTTACTACATCAGTTTCGGGCATTCCTAGAGCGCGGCGGCAAACTTGATATTGGCTGGGGCTATCTCAACGACGCCCAACATAGCCATTTGCCCCGCTACATTCACCAGCGGCCCACAGCCAATCCGGCGGATAAGTCGTTCTTGCAAAACACGTTGAGCCAACTAACCCAACTCAAACGGAAATATCCTCAACAATTCCGCTTTAAGGTTTTAGGAACGGATGAAAACTTCCTAGTGTGCGATCGCCAGTATGCGCTGCTGGGATTTCACCCGATCTCAACTCGCAGTGTGGTGTTCCCCAAGGTGGCCGTTGGACTGCGCACCACTGCAGCGGAAGTAATGCAAGGGTTGATCGATCGCTTTGAAAATCCTGTGCTGGCTGAAAATGATATCGAGGCTTATTTCAATCGCGCCTTAACTCGATACGAATTAGATGATAAACAGGGTGCAATTTTGGATTACACCCAGGTCATTCAAATGAATGCCGATCACGATGTTGCCTATAACAATCGTGGCCTCGTGCGCTATGAGTTGGGCAATAAGGAAGGGGCGATCGCGGATTTGAATCGAGCAATTTTAATTAACCCGTGCAACAGTTTGGCCTATTGCAATCGCGGTGTGATTCGGGCGGAATTGGGCAATCCCATGGGCGCGATCGAAGATTATAGCTACGCCATCCATGCGGATTTCAACTGCACGCCAGCCTATTTCCAACGGGGTCTGGTGCGGTTCCAAATGGGGAACAAGATGGGCGCGGTGGAAGATTTCAGTGAAGTGATTCGGCTCAACGACCAGGAAGCCTCCGCCTATTTCTATCGCGGCATGGCGAGAACCAAATTGGGCGATCGCATCAGTGCAATTCGGGATCTGAAAGAAGCGGCTCGCCTGTTTGGAGCCCAGGGCAACTCCACCAGCCACCAGCAGTCTCTCACGGCGATCGCGCAATTGCAAAAATCCCTCGTGATTGATGGCCACGGAGAGGGTGCAGCACGAACCAGTTAGGTTCCTGAGTCGGCTATTTCCCAGAAAAATACAGGCGTTCCTTCGCCTTAGGGGAATCCTTGACATAGTACTCCGTTGTCCAAGAATCATTGGGGACTAGATAGCGAGAGGACACTGTTTCTGCGGTGCGATTCACTTGCATCCAATAACGGGTGTAGAAGTGGTTAAACAATCGCATGAATTCACCTAGATAGATATCTGCAACCCGCGTGTCGCCTTGGATGAGCAGCATATTTTCGTCGTTGTTGCGGGTGGAGGCTTCGCTGAAGTTGGCGGAACCTGTGACCACTAGGGGATTTTTACCCAAGGGATCAACCAACAGATATTTCGTATGGATAAATCGAACGTGGGTATTGAGACCCGTTGTTTTTTCGTAGTTCCAGCGATCGAGGATTTCGCCCGATGGTTTATCGTCCTGGTCGCGATTGTCTTTCATCACGCTCCCTACTGCGATGCGATTATCTTGATCTCGGCGTAAACTTTCTATGTCTCCTCCGTCTTTTTCCAACAGGATATAGCGTAGATAATCTTTGTCCTGGGAGAGAATCGATTCCAGTTGATCGTTCACGCCAAAGGCTGCGGTGAAGAAGATAGCGGATTTTGCGGTATCCATTTGTTGGGCATACCAATCCAAAGCTTCTAGGGACGATCGGGGGCTGAAGATCGGATGCATTTCACCGGATTTGAGCTTTTTCTGGGGGACGGGGGTGCGATCGTTGTTTAAGGGACGCAACGATTTTGCGGGAGTGTCTTGGCTGAGGGCAGTCCAATAATCTAGAAACTGGCTGGCAATCTTCGCATCCCGCACCACATGGCCGACGTTGGAATGGCCGTAGAGTCCGCCATCGGTGATATTCGTCGAGCCTGTCCAGACTTGCACGGGCTGCCCATCTTTCAGCAGCACAATGAATTTGTTATGGGCGATGTAGCTGGTATTGGCCTGTCGGGGAATCGTCAAATCTTCAATATCCGCTTGATCGATCGCGGCTCGATTGGCTTTGTTGGGATAATTCCCCCGATTTTCCTTGGCGTCATAGACAATTTTGACATCTGCGCCAGATTTAGCGGCGGTTCCAAAGGCTTGCAAAACGGGGAGATAGTGAAATTCATAGAGCGCTGCCCGGAGGCTATAGCGGGAACCTTTTGCCTGGGCGATAAAGGCTAGCAGCGCTTCCACTAGCCCCCGCGATAACCATTTCCAGGCTGCATCATTGGCTACTTGATCGGGTTTCTTGTTTTTAAATTTACGGGCATAGGCTTGGGATCCCGCGACGCCTCGATTGAAGTACACCGTATGGGTTCCCTGGGCTTCGTCCTCCGTTTGGATGGCCAGTTCAATGGTTTCGGCGGGTTCTAGTTTTTTGGGTTTGCCCCGCATGGCTACGACGCGGTAGGTGTAGTGATGGTTGGGTTTGGCGGTGAAATCTCCCCAGAGAAAGGCTTGGATGGGATGTTCTAGGCTAGACACTAAGCTCCCCGTGGGAACGCCGGGGTCGGTTTCTGCAAAGGTTTTAAAGCCCTTGAGCCAGTAGCGTTCATCTTCGGTGTGGTCAATGCGTTCGATCGCGAAGCCGAGGACGCCCTTGACTGCGCTTTTTGGCATGTTCATTCCCAGGAGGACGACGTAGGAACCGGCGATCGCCTGTACGGAAAGGCCCGAAGTTTTTGCCTGTTGTCTCATAAACGCCTCGGTAATGCTTGGGGAGTTTTTCGAGTTTGTGGAGTGAATCACCAGATCGCCCTTTAGTTGTATCACTCATCCCTCGTATCCGATCGCACCGATCCAAAAACCCGGTTTTTCTGAAAAACCGGGTTTTTGGCGATTACTCCGTTGCCCGATCGCGCTCCATCAGGCTGACGTATTGCCAGTCGGAACCGGGGACGGGCATGGGCGGACTCCAGCGCACTCGGTCGGAAAATCGCAAAACATGTAGTTGGTTAATTGCTGCCTGCACTTCTTCGCGAGTACCAAATAAATAAAAACGAAACGGTCTACGTTCCGCATCGCTGACGCGATCGGCATTATCAAAGCCAATAAACATGGGATTTCTCCTGAATGTTGAGGGGGGGAGGAAATCCCAAAAATTAAAGCCACCCTTTTGCGCAGGACAAGTAGGGTGGCCCGATCGAATGTTAAAATCCGTGTCAGACCGCCTAGCTGCCACGCTCAGCTTCGGGGTTTAGCTGCCTTACGTTGTTGGTCGCAACTAGGGCAGCGCTTCAATTTTCGGGGTCTTAAGCTGAATTAGATCGGGCTATTCAACACGGCTTTACTCAGCTATGAGTAACAACACTACGAAGAAAGGCCAACTCTGTCAACCGTACCGAGATAGTTTGTAATGTCGATCGGGGGAATTCTGGAACAGTTGGAGTGGAATCGGTAGACTAGGGGAAAAGCGTCGATCGCGCAGGATCCCCCCTAGCCCCCCTTCAAAAGGGGGGAACTGGAGAAAATATATTCAAAGTCCCCCTTTTGTAGCTATGCTTCCCGCAGGGTAGGGGGATTTAGGGGGATCAAACAGCCGCGATCGACGGAAATGCGATCACTTGCTTGACTGTGATCGGTGGAGAATCTGCGTTGAAGTGAGGTCATTTCCATGGCGATCGGAGCGTCCCCTCAAAAAATAGTTGGTGAAAAGCGCGTTACCTTTCGCGATCTGGATTGGCCTGCGTTTAGGCAAATCCGGCAATTGCTGACTGAGCGCACCCAAGCCCGGTTTACCTATAGCAACGGAACGTTAGAAATCACCATGCCGCTGGAAGAACATGAGCGCTCTGCAAGGCTGATTGAACTCTTCATTCGCATTTTGGTGGTGGAGTTAGGAATGAAAATGAAAACGATGGGATCGACGACCCTCGATCGCGAAGATCTGTTTAAAAGTGCTGAGCCTGACAATGGTTATTACATTCAAAATTATGCGTTGGTTGCAGATCACGAAATTGATTTAAGCCATGATCCGGCACCGGATTTGGTGGTGGAAGTGGATATTACCCACACTGATATCAACAAAAATCAGCTTTATGCCAGCATGGGGGTCCCGGAGTTTTGGCGGTTTAATGGGCAGGAATGGCAGATTTTGTGTTTGGTGGAGGGGGAGTATGAAGTGCGCGATCGCTCTCCCACGTTTCCCCTGGTGGAAAAGAACGATTTCTATCAATTTTTAGAAACGGCGCTTTTGGATGAAGTTGCCGCAGAGGTTAGTTTTCGGCGGTGGGTGCAGCAGCAGCTTTGACGCAATCCCATGGGGAAATTCTGGAACAGTCGGGAGGGAATCGGTAGACTAGGGGAAAAGTGTCGATCGAACCATTTGCTGCCCTATGCCGGAAGAAGAATCCTCAAAATATTTGCCGACCACGATCGAGAAGGTGTTTGAGTTACTGGACACCAAGTTAGTGACGTTTGGAGTGCCGGGGGCGTTGAGCTTTGTGGGCATTACGAAGGCAAAAGAAGGGCAATGGGTTGAGGCGGGATGGTGTTGGGCGGGAGCCGTTGGGATTTTGATCGCGATCAAGGTTGGCAAAAAGCTAGCTCCGAAATTAGATCAGTTGCTAGATTGGGCGATCGCGGGAGTAGAGCAAGGGCTGGGCAATGGTTGGTCAAGACTCCGTTCGGACTTTGAGGGGCAGTATTTACGGCAGCAGGCGCGGTTATGTGAGGAGTTTGTGGCGGAAGGGTTTAATCCCGATCGCACGGCAATTCCGCTGTTGGAAGAAGTGTTTGTACCGTTAGATTTAAGCGGAGCCTGGGCTAGTTTTGATAATCCTCGGGACATTGCTCAGTTACAGAAGGATGCAGTACTACGATCGGAAAATTTAAGTATTTGGCATTTGCTTGCGCGATCGCGCAAGGATCGGAAATTCCGTCAGATGAGCATTCAAGCCAAGGGAGGCATGGGCAAAACCACGTTGCTGCGCCATGTTGCACTCATCTATGGCCAACGCAAATATCGGAAATACCGTGCTCCCAAGTTGATTCCTGTTCTGCTGCGGCTACGAGATTTAACAGAGCACCTCACGCAATCTCAGCCGCCCAGTTTGCCAAAATTAATTACAGAAGTGCATGTTCCCAGTTTGTCTAAGAATCAACCGTTACAACCCCCTGCTCAATGGGCAGAAACACTTTTGGCGGGGCGAGGATCGGCTCCTGCACTGGTGATGTTTGATGGGTTTGATGAAATTCCAGAGGAGAAACGCCCGGAGGTCAGCCGTTGGATTACGGCACAAATGCAGGAGTATGGGGAGTCGGTGTTTATTGTGACTTCGCGGCCTGCGGGATTCAAGGATTATGTAGCGCGGCGGCCTGCGATTCCGATTTTTGTGAATAAGTTCACGCTCAAGCAGCAGAATGATTTTATCCATCGCTGGTACCTCTGTCAGGAACAGTGTTTTCGGAAGGAAAAGCAAGCACGCCATGCTAAGACTGTGGCAATAGAACGGGCTGAGAATTTGATTCAGCAACTCAATCAGCGACGGGTAGAGTTGGGCTATATGGCAGAAAATCCGTTGCTGTTAAATATGCTAGTGACGTTTCATCGCTTTGATCCGGCAGCGGAACTCCCTCGCCAGCGTCTTGAACTCTATCAGGGTATCTGCAAACTTCAGCTTGAAGATCGCCCCAAGGCTAGGTTGATTAAAATGCTCCTGCGGTTTGAAAAAAGTCAGGGTATTTTGCAGATGGTGGCGTTGGCGTTGGTGAAGGCAAAGCAATTTAAGGCAAAGCGAGAGGCATTGCTAAAATTTTTGACCCAGCAATCCATTCTGCAAGAAGAGGATGTTGATGCAGCAGAGTTTCTCAAACAGATTGTGGATGTCAGTGAATTGCTGGTGGAGCGAGAACCGGGGGAATATGAGTTTCCGCATTTGAGTTTCCAGGGCTTTTTTGCAGCTACTCGACTAGCGCAGGCGCAGGATCTTCAGGTGAGGCAGGCAAACGCCCAGTTAGTGTTGCAAAACTGGAATGAGGCGGTGTGGCGGGAGACGGTGCTGTTGTATACGGCACAACTCAGTCCGGCATGGCTTGATTCAGTCATTCGGAAGGCTTGTGAGATGGGGAGCGAGGCAGCGGAATTGGCGGGGCTATGCGTGAGGGAATATCCACGACCAGAGAAGGTGAGTCTGGATATCGCAGCAGTGTTGAATCAACTGAATGTAGTCACTCAAGATTCACGCTATGCCAAGCTGGAGGAACTGCTGAAGGCGGGCGAGTGGGAAGCAGCGGACAAAGAAACCTATCGGCTGATGATTACGGATCCCTCTGTGGGTAAGGAAGAGGGTCAATGGTTCGAGGTTGAAGACCTAAAAAACTTTTCCTGCGAGGCGTTACTGGCTATCGATAGGCTGTGGGTAGATTACAGCCAGGGCAAGTTTGGATTCTCTGTGCAGAAGAAAATCTGGCAGGAATGTGGTAGCCCAATGGATTACAGTAAGGAGTGGGAAGACTTTGGCGATCGCGTCGGCTGGCGCAAGGACGGCGACTGGTTGAGCTACTCTGACTTGAAGAAAAATCCTCAACATTCTCCCATCGGAAATTTACCTCGCTTCGATGACATTTGTGATGTGGGTTTCTTCTCTCGCGCAGAGACTTGTGAACTGTAGCACGAGCCAGTCCTAGAGATTTCTAAAGTTTTGTAACTGCGGTAATTTCTACATAACAATGCCCCTTTGCGCGATCCGTTACCTGTTATCCTGCGATTTCGATTTTAAAGCCTTGCTGGAAGAATAATTGTATTGCTCACTGGCATAGACCGGATCAAAACAATTCGCCAAGACAAATTTCTCCGCCACTTCCCGAATTTCCTCCAGCGGCGCGTCCCACTCCTCCCACAGAGACCTTTGACCGGGACTTACCTTCTTGGGTTTACTTCGGCTACGGATCCGTGCCAGTAGTTTACTGCCCCAACGGTTCCGCTTCTCCGATTTCGGCTGCGGTTTATACTGCTTGCAAAACTTGCGATACGCCTCCGCACACAGTTCCAGCGTCACCCCCAACGCCAAAAACGCCGGGTGCCACTGCGTCAACCCATCATCCGTCAACCGATCATAGGTTCCGTAATTACTAAAATCATAGAAAAACCCCTGCTGCACATTCGCCGCCTTCGGGTTGCCATGGATATAGCGCAACGTATTCAACGCCCGCCGCGTCTCCGTATTCGCAAACCCCGTCGCATGGTACCGCTTCTCCCAAAAGTGCCCCGTCCGGTTCAGCATCCGGTTAAAACACATGGCCGTGTACCAATTCAACCAATGCATAATCTTCGGCAAATCCTCCGCCTGTTGCGGTTCCAGCAGATAATGCACATGGTTACTCATAATGCACAACCCATACAGCTTAAAGCCATATTTCTTCCGACACTGCGACAGCGCATAGAGCAAAATCTCCCGACATTCCAACCGAGTTAATCGAAACTCTCGATTATTACACCGCACCGTGATGTGATAACTCAATCGCTGCATTTATCCAATCCCAACCACAATCTCCCTAGTAATCCCCGAGATGCATTGCAGTATTGGTCATAACGTCGATCGCGCGTGTTCGATCCCCCTAAATCCCCCTTCAAAAGGGGGACTTTGAAAGTGTTTTCTCCGGTTCCCCCTTTTTTAAGGGGGGCTAGGGGGGATCCTCACCCGTAACGCAGACGAGCAAACCATTACAGCATTCACCTTTGCGTTAGTCAAATATTCCTTACAGTATTAATCACAACGTCGATCGCGCGTGTTCGATCGCCCTGAATCCCCGCAGTATTAGTCGCAACGTCGATTAGGTGTATCTCGCGAATCAACCTTAAGGAGAGTATTATTCACGATCGCGAGTCTTGTAGAAGTCTTGCTAATTGCAAACTTTGTTGAATCCACGCCATTTCTTAACCAAGGCCACCCAATTGAGCAGTACAGTGGAAACACAGCCCGGATTACCGATTCAGCATCGTCATCTACTGTCACAATCCAACCCACCCACAGACCATCACTCACGATCGGCCATATTCACTTTTTTAAGGAGGCGGCAATGGGGATCGCCACAGTTAACCCATCCACCGGAGAAATTATCAAAACCTTTGAACCCATTACAGACCAAGCATTAGAAGCCAAACTCAAAAAAGCAGAGCAAGCCTTTCGCCATTACCAACAAATTCCCATCGCTCAACGCGCCCACTGGCTCCAGCAAGCCGCCGATCGCCTAGAAGCCCACAAAGACCAGTACGGGCGACTCATGACCGTGGAAATGGGCAAACCGCTCAAAGCCGCGATCGCCGAAGTGGAAAAATGCGCCTGGGTCTGTCGCTTCTATGCCGATCACGCAGAAACCTTCCTGCAACCCAGCCCGATCGCCACCGATGCCACTGAAAGCTACGTTATCTACCAACCCCTCGGGGCAATTTTGGCCGTGATGCCGTGGAACTTCCCCTTCTGGCAAGTCTTTCGGTTCGCGGCTCCGGCACTGATGGTCGGCAATGTGGGCCTACTGAAACATGCCTCCAACGTGCCCCAATCCGCCTTGGCGATCGAACAAATCCTCTTAGAAGCGGGCTTCCCAGAGGGCGTGTTCCAAACCCTACTGATTGGGGCCGATCGGGTCGCACCCTTGATGGCCGATCCCCGCATTGCCGCCGCCACCTTAACCGGGAGCGAACCCGCAGGCATCAGTTTAGCAATAGCCGCTGGGCAAAATCTCAAAAAAGTGGTACTGGAATTGGGCGGCAGTGATCCCTTCATCGTCATGCCCACTGCGGATTTAGAGGCTGCTGCTGCCGCCGCCGTCACCTCCCGCATGTTAAATAACGGCCAATCCTGCATCGCCGCCAAACGCTTTATTATCCATGAAGCGATCGCCGATGCCTTCACCCAAAAACTGACGGAAAAATTTGCCGCCCTTCAGGTGGGTGATCCGCTCCTGCCTGAAACCGATATCGGCCCCCTGGCTACGTCGCAAATTTTGCAGGATCTCGATCGCCAGGTGCGGGAAACGGTACTGCGGGGCGCAACGGTCGTGATCGGTGGCCATCCCCTCGATCGGCCCGGTGACTTCTACGCACCCACACTCTTGACTGACATTCCCCACAACAGCCCCGGTCGCACCGAAGAATTTTTTGGCCCAGTTGCGCTGCTGTTCCGTGTCATGGATTTGGAGGGGGCGATCGACTTGGCAAACTCCACCCAATTTGGCCTAGGGGCCAGCGCTTGGACAAACGACCTCACGGAACAAGCCCAATTCATCCAAGAACTCCAATCCGGATCGGTATTTATCAACGGCATGGTCAAGTCCGATCCCCGCCTGCCCTTTGGTGGCATTAAGCGATCGGGTCTTGGCCGGGAACTGGGGCGCGAAGGGTTGCTGGAATTTGTCAATATCAAAACAATCTGGATTAAATAATGCTGGATTAAATAATGGCCCTGGGTACTCCCATCCCCCTGAACTACCCGTTTTCCCGGTCCTACCGCGTTCTTAGCAATTTCTGAAAGCAGTTTGCTGATACGAAACAATCCAAAAGTGAGATTATTTCAACAACAGCAAACACAACATCTTTCGCAGCATGTAATTGAATTGATCCAGCAATTAACCTAGCAATTGCCCCATTAATTAAATCTATAAGACTACACATCACGATCGGTTATGGTTGAACTTAATACCGCTGAACTCCTGGTTAAATGCTTAGAAAATGAAGGTGTAGAATACATCTTTGGTCTGCCCGGTGAGGAAAACCTACATGTTCTCCAAGCCCTCAAGCATTCCAGTATTCAATTCATCACCGTCCGCCATGAGCAAGGGGCGGCATTTATGGCCGATGTCTATGGTCGCTTAACGGGCAAGGCGGGGGTGTGCCTGTCTACCCTTGGCCCCGGTGCCACCAATTTGATGACCGGGGTCGCCGATGCCAATCTCGATCGGGCTCCCTTAGTTGCCATCACTGGACAGGTGGGCACCGATCGCATGCATATTGAGTCCCACCAGTATCTCGATCTCGTCGCCATGTTTGCCCCGGTCACGAAGTGGAATGCCCAAATTGTCCGTCCCGGCATCACCCCAGAAGTGGTACGGCGAGCCTTCAAGTTGGCCCAAGCGGAAAAACCGGGCGCGGTGCATATTGATCTGCCCGAAAATATCGCAGCCATGGCCGCCCCAGGCCATCCCTTACAACAGCACGGCCTCGAAAAAACCTTTGCCTCCTTTCACAGTATTGAAACGGCGGCAGCGGCCATTTCTCAAGCCGAAAATCCCATTATTCTAGTAGGGAATGGGGCAATTCGCGCGGGGGCCAGTGGAGCCGTTACAGAGTTTGCGCAACAGTTGAACATTCCGGTGGCGAATACCTTTATGGGGAAAGGCGTTATTCCCTATACATCTCCCCTCACGTTATGGTCGGTGGGGTTGCAGTCCCGTGACTTCATTACCTGCGGGTTTGAACGATCGGATCTCGTGATTTGCATTGGCTATGATCTTGTCGAATACTCGCCTAAAAAATGGAATCCCGAGAGCAATATTCCCATCATTCACATTGATGCAACTCCCGCTGAAGTCGATAGCAGTTATATTCCCATTGCCGAAGTCATTGGTGACATTTCTGATTCTCTGGAGGAGATTCTCCAACGGGTCGATCGTCAGGATAAACCCGCTCCCTACGGATTAGAACTCCGCCAAGACATTGTTGCAGACTACGAATATTACGCCCAAGATACGGAATTTCCCATTAAGCCCCAAAAAATCATCTATGACCTGCGTCAAGTCCTGGGCGCAGACGATATTGTGATTTCCGACGTGGGTGCCCACAAAATGTGGATGGCACGGCATTACCACTGCGAAAAACCCAACACATGCCTGATCTCCAATGGGTTTGCAGCAATGGGCATTGCCATTCCAGGGGCGATCGCGGCGAAGTTGGTCTATCCCGATCGCAAAGTAGTTGCGGTGTCCGGGGATGGGGGATTTATGATGAACTGTCAGGAATTGGAAACCGCTTTACGCATTGGGACTAATTTTGTCACCCTGATTTTTAATGACGGCGGCTATGGCCTGATTGACTGGAAGCAGCATAATTATTTTGGGGAAGCAATGTTTACCCAATTTGGGAATCCCGACTTTGTCAAATTCGCGGAAAGCATGGGGCTCAAGGGCTATCGGGTGACTGCAACTGCCGATTTTATCCCGATTCTCAAGGATGCTTTAGCGCAGTCGGTGCCTGCTGTAATCGACTGCCCCGTAGACTATCGCGAAAATCTAAAATTCACCCAGCGATCGGGAGAGGTGGTCTGCAAAATTTAAGGCTGAGCAGGGCAGACTTTTTCAGGCGATCGGGGTTCCCCGCAGTCAACCAGAGAGAAACCGCAAACCAGAGCTGGACATCCATTTTAAAAAATGGGCTTGCATTCAGTCATTTTTTTGCTATGATGGTACACAGCTTTTTGGTTGCCGATGTAGCTCAGTGGTAGAGCACTCGATTCGTAATCGAGCGGTCGTGAGTTCAAATCTCATCATCGGCTTTAAGGCATTCCCGAATAACTTGATTAAGGTTTAAAAATATCGCTGGAAAGAAAATTCTTCCCAGCATATTTATAGCCGCTGATTTAATTTGACAGAGCTAGAACTTGGGGAACTGATAGATTCTCAACACTTGCTGTCTTTGCGGGTTCTAGGATGAAGTATCCCTCGATCGCATCAGCTTCTGGGAGTGCTGTCACTTGTTGTTCAAACTCAGTTGGGGTCAAGTGATGAGCGACAAGCATATCGTATTGTGCCACATAGCCCTCAAAGACATTGCTGCGGGCAACCAGCTTTCGGAGAGATGGCATGATCATGGTATGTTCTTTTTCCAACCCAACGCCAATATTCTTGTTTAACCCTGAACCACCGTGGATCACAGGGATCCACCCTTTCGAGTACCAGGACTCGTCCACCTTGCGCCGCAGGTCGTCAATCCAGCTATAGTTCTTGGCTTCTTCGTTTGCAAAATCTAGCCAACTTACTAACTCTGCAACTGTAACGGCATCAACAAAATCACTGGCTAAGAATCGCTCTGGATACTCACCAATCAAAATGTCTTTAGCAATGCGTCGTCCCTGAGTTTGCCAAAACTGATTGGCTTCTTGGCCTTCGTGTTGGACAACATCGAACATTTTTAATTCGGCTGTGCAACGAATTTGAGCCAACGCAGTCAGCACAAAATATTCCTCATAGGCCATCGCAGTTTCCAGCGTCGTCGCATGCAACAACAACTCCCGATACCGCATGTTGATTTCAGTCAGGGTTGACCGTGAGTTGAGTAAAATTGCCGATCGATGCTCATGGGGAGTCTTGTCTAGTTTCATCAAGGCATCCAATGCAGCAAATAACTTGGCTCGTTCACTGCTAGCCAAAAAATGCTGGATGTCTTGAATATCTTTCTGAATGCTTTTGAGCTTGTCGTCAATCTTATTCAGTTTATTGTTGATTGCGACAAATCCAACAGTACTCACCACTAACCCTAAACCAGATAGAACAGCAGTCCCTGTGGCGATTTGGAGCACTTGTTGCGTCGTCTGAGAGAGGCTACCCACTTGGGTTGAGAGTTGTGTCAGCAGGGCAGTGTTATCTTTCACTGCATCCTTTAGATCAGCCATCTGCATACTATTGATAATGCCAGGGATGAAGTTGAGCCCTGGGACAAAATTGAGGAATTGAGAGCTGGCCGGGAGCAGATGGCGCACAATTTGCCCCGCATTTTCGGTTCCGGCTGCCCAACGAATTACACCCCCATACTGCTTATACTGGCCTGTCATTAACCCGAATATGACATCGGGTGGGATGAGGCGAGTCACTTCCCAGCCTGGAAACACCATATTATTGCCCTCAAGAGAGAGAGAATGCGGAACATTCACTGAGTTCCTGCCAGTTAGTGTTCCTTGAAAGGTGCGATCGCTAACCTGTTATGCACTGAGAATGGGCTAGCTGTAATGGTAGAGGATCCTTTGGGATAGGAAGGCAGAGGCTATATTCTTTTCAGGCCGATCGCACAGCCTTAGCCAGCTCAATTATCAAACCTGCTTTATCTAAATCTCTTCCTACAATTTGTAGTACTAAATCATACGCCTGATCATTCGTTAGGGTGAGCACATAACCATTTACTCGCAGAAAGTATCCATCACCGCAGCGGAATCCAGAAGTCCAGAGTTCCTTAAGCCTGGTGTACCACTAAATTTTTCAAGCTGACGCCCATGGATTGCCAACACCATCTTTTTTTCAATAAATCTAGGAGTTTGCAAGACGGCGATAGACCTCCTCCCTCTCTTGTTCAGACTCCAAGTACGCTTGCCAGACTGGATCGTTAGTACTGCCAGCTTCGGGCAGTTCTTTTAAAGCCGTATCAAAATACTGATTAATAGATACAGAAACTAAATGGGGCATCAAAGACAGCGCCTTTTGATTTCCTTGCATAACCTGTCCCTGCAAGACAACCACTAGTCCTTCTGGAGCAATGGCCCATAGTTGTTTTGGGTTCTCTTCTCCCTTCACTCTCACCACAACTTCTTGTAAGAGTGGACGCTCCACATCATCATTCACGAGATATGAATGGAGAGATGCCAGAAGATGGGACTTAGCTATGCCTAGGACTTTAGCCATGCTTGCCAAACTAAACAGGTACGATCCATCGGGAAGCTGCAAAACGTCTATCTCGTCATCCCCAAGGACAATCTGTTTGAGCTTCAGTCTTGCTGTTGTAGCCATAGGGTTCTCACCTGAACGAGGTATGATGATCGCCTTTGGCTAATCCTAAGTTTTATTTGGATTAACTACTACCTCTAGTTTGGCACTTTCCGCAAGCGGTTCGTGACTAAAGCCTCACCAGGGGGGCAATCTGCTTTATCACCAGATTTTCCGATCGCGGCAATCACACGATCGCGCCATTTTATTGACGATCGTGCCATGCCTACAACCAAAGAGGTTGCTTGACCGAGGTTGCTATTGATCCCGTTTTGTCTAGAACTTTTCACCGACGGCGATCGTGCGGACTTCTCCATTGCGGCGAATGGTGGCCACTGCACCATTAGTATCCACCAGCGTCCAACCGCTAGAGCCAATGTTTTCACCAATGCCAACGGTTTGCGTGACACCGTTCGATCGGAAAATTCCGCCCGTGCCGCCAGCGGCTCCGATAAATTCCCGTTGAGGCACTGGAGCAGCAGGACGAGTTTGGGGGGTGGCGGCGGCGCGATTAGCCGATGCACCAACAGCTCCTACGGATGCGACCGATGAGCCGACGGGGGCTCCATTGGGGGCAAAGCGATTAACTAGGGCAGTTAAGCGATCGAGGACTTGGTTTAACTCATTGCGAGTGGCATCAGGCGCTGCATTGGGAGCCGTGGGCAGGCCCGGTGCACCAGGAGCCGTTCCCGTTGCAACTCTTGGTTTCGGCAAAAGGACACCCGACGTAGAACCCACTACACCATTGGGGGTTGCAGGCACGACCACCTTTGACACAGCGGGATTCTGCACCCCTAAATTGGCGAGGGGTTGATTGGCAGCTGGGGCTTGGGCGGTCTTTTGTTCAATGGCTTCTAGCGATCGGCCCAGGTAGTCCGCAAATTTTTGATCGGCGGGACTGACGGTGGGGGCCGTGGCAACGGGTTGGGTG